>JAUVWB010000085.1 GCA_030604345.1 Desulfofustis sp.
CCGGGACGCCATGGAACGGCTGGAACTCCTGGGGATCGACCATCTGGCCGAGGCCGATGCCACCAGCCTGGCCTTCGGCCAGCAGCGAGCCGTGGAACTGGCCCGGGCACTGGCCCTGGAGCCGGAACTGTTGCTGCTCGACGAACCGGCGGCCGGACTGAACATTTATGAAACGGCGGAAATCGGCCGCCTTATCGCCTCGATCCGAGCCGAACTCGGGATCACCGTGCTGCTGGTTGAACACGATATGTCGTTGGTCATGGATATCTCTGACGAGATTGTCGTGCTCAGTTTCGGCAAAAAGATCGCCGAAGATGTGCCGGAGGCCATCCAGCGCAACGACGAGGTGATCAAGGTGTATCTCGGGGAGTAGGGGACCGCTATGCTGAAAATTCGCAACCTCGTGGCCGGTTACGGCAAACTCAAGGTCCTCAAGCAGATCTCCATGCATGTCAAGGCCGGTGAGATCGTCACTATCATCGGGGCCAACGGGGCCGGTAAGACGACGCTGCTGACCGCCGTGGCCGGCCTCATTCGGGCCGCCTCCGGCGATATCGAGTTTCGCGACCGGCCCATCACCTCGCTGCCGGCCCAGAAGATCCCGGCACTTGGTTGTGTCATGGTGCCGGAGGGGCGACAGGTCTTCGCCCCCTTGTCGGTCGAGGAGAACCTGATTCTCGGCGGCCATGTGCTGCGCCGGGATGGGCGACAGGCGTTGACCGAGCAGCGGGCCCATCAGTATGAGCTGTTTCCGATCCTCAAACAGCGGCGCAGCCAATATGCCGGAACGCTGTCCGGCGGCGAGCAACAGATGCTGGCCATGGCCCGGGCCTTGATGTCGCGGCCGTCGCTGATCATGATGGATGAACCGTCGACCGGCCTGGCGCCGCTGGTCGTGCAGGAGATTTTTCGGGTTATCGTGCGCTTGCGCGAGGAAGGCAAGACGGTGTTGCTGGTCGAACAAAATGCCAAAGCGGCCCTGGCGATCGCCGACCGGGGCTATGTGCTGGAGACCGGCAAGGTCATCCTCCAGGGCTCAGCCCAGGATCTGCTGGCCAATCGTGACGTGCAGCGGGCCTATCTCGGCCGGGAACGGATTGGTTGACGCCCGGCGCCGGGACGATGCCCGGGCCGGAACATGATAGATGGAGTGAGATGATGTACGGGGAAGAAGAAAGAGAATGCATGAGCCGGGAGGATCTGGAGCAGCTGCAGTTGGAGCGGTTGCAGGCGACCCTCTACCGGGTAGGGACCCATGTTCCGTTCTATCGGAACAAGTTTTTCGAGATGAAGCTCGATCACGAGTCCTTCGGCTCACTCGACGACCTGCGCCGCTTGCCGTTCACCACCAAACAGGACTTGCGGGACAATTATCCCTATGGTCTGTTCGCCGTGCCGTTGCGCGATGTGGTCCGGATCCACTCATCGTCGGGAACCACCGGTATGGCGACGGTGGTCGGCTACACCGGCAACGATATCCGGACCTGGTCCAACCTGGTGGCACGGATCCTGACCGCGGCCGGGGTGACCAAGGACGATGTAATCCAGATTGCCTTCGGCTACGGGTTGTTCACCGGTGGGTTCGGCCTGCACTACGGCGCCGAGCGGATCGGTGCCTCGGTGATCCCGATTTCGGCCGGCAATACCCGGCGGCAGATCCAGATCATGCAGGATTTCAAGACCACGGCCCTGGTCTGCACACCATCCTATGCCCTGAAGATGGCCGATGTGATGATGGACATGGGCATCAACCCCAGCGGCCTGTCCCTGAAATACGGACTGTTCGGCGCCGAGCCCTGGTCCGAGCGGATGCGGCGGCAGATCAACGAACGGCTCAACATCATCGCCACCGACAACTACGGGCTCTCCGAGGTGATGGGGCCCGGTGTCGCCGGAGAGTGTTTGGAATGCAACGGCCTGCACGTCAACGAGGACCATTTCCTTGTGGAGATCCTCGACCCCGAAACCTTGGAGCCGGTGGCGCCCGGTGAGACCGGCGAACTGGTGATCACCACGCTGACCAAGGAGGCCTTTCCGGTGATCCGCTATCGGACCCGGGATCTGACCCGGTTTTTGCTCGAGCCGTGTCCCTGCGGCCGCACCATGCGGCGTATTCAGCGGATCACCGGGCGGACCGATGATATGCTGATCATCAAGGGAGTCAACGTCTTCCCCACCCAGATCGAGTCCATCCTCTTCGATATCGAAGGGACCCAGCCACATTACAACTTGGTGATCGATCGGGTCCAGAACGAAGACCGCCTGACGGTCCTCGTCGAAGTGGTGGAATCGCTGTTTTTCGACGAAATGAAAAAACAGCGGCTGGTGATCGAACAGATCAAGAAACGACTGGCTTCGGAACTGGGGGTAGGCGTCGAGGTCAAACTGGTCGAGGAGCGCAGCCTGGAACGGTTCAACGGCAAGGGCAATCGGATTTTCGATAAACGGCAGTTGTGAGGGGTTGCTGGTGATGAAGCGCACACGCAGTTATGACCGGCCGGCCGATGGGCTGCGCCCGTTTCGGGTGCAGCCGGACATTCAGCCGCAGGCCTACGCCTCGCTGCTCATCAGTACCGGAATGACGCAGGTGATCTGCGCGGTCAGCTTGGAGGAGAAGGTTCCTCCTTTTCTCGAAGCGGCCGGGAAGGGATGGATCACCGCCGAATACGGCATGCTGCCCGGTGCCACTTCGTCACGCAATCGGCGGGAGAATGGCGGCCCTTCCGGCCGAAGTATGGAGATCCAGCGGTTGATCGGCCGCAGTCTGCGGCAGATGGTGGATTTGCCTGCGATCGATGGGTACACGCTCCGGGTGGATTGCGATGTGCTCAACGCCGACGGGGGCACCCGGACCGCCGCCATCACCGGGGCGGCCCTGGCGGTGCGGACGGCGCTGCACCGGATGGTGGGTGAGCAGCGGTTGCCGGTCCTGCCGCCGCTTCGCCCGGTGGCGGCGGTCTCGGTCGGCCTGGTCGACTCGGTGGTGCTGCTCGATCTGGATTATGCCGAAGACTCGCAAGCCGAGGCGGATGGGAACTTCGTCATGGCCGGTGAGGCCTGGGTTGAACTGCAGGTATCGGCCGAAGGACGCCCGGTGGGAGACGACGAACTGGTGGTGATGAAGGAGTATGCCAAGAAGGGGATAGCAGCGTTGCTCAGCCTGTGGCGCACTGTCGCCGACCCGGTGCCGGGCTACTGATAAAGGGAGAAGCATGAGACGCAAACACTGTGAAATCACCGAGCGAGCCGTTATCGATCGAATTCTGGAGCGAGCGACCATCGGCCGCCTGGCCACGGTCGGTGCTGACGGATATCCTTATATCACCCCGGTCAATTATGTCTATCTGGACGGCGCCATTTATTTCCCTTGCGCCCGGGTCGGGGATTAATTGGCGAACATCGAGCGCGATCCCCGGGTCTGTTTTACCGTCGATATTCCCCTTGCCTATCTCGACCTCGACTATTATGGTGATGACCCTCAGCCATGCCTGGTGCATCAGTTTTACCACTGTGTCATCATCCGCGGCCGGGCTGAGTGTGTCCAGCAGATCGATGAGAAGGTGCGGGCATTAAACCGCCTGGTCGCCGCCCATGAGCCAGCCGGCCGGCAGTTCCCGCCGATCACCGAGGCCACCCCGGCCGTTGCCCAGTGTCAGGTGGTGGCCGTTCGAATCGAGTCGATCAGCGGCAAGAGTGATCTGGCCCAGAAAAAGGATGAGACGACGCGGCAGCGGTTGAGCCGCTATCTGCACCAACGAAACCAACCCGGCGATGCGGAGGCCGCCCGATTGCTCGCCGGTGAAAAGTGATGAGCGAGGCCGACTTCAACGTGGAAGAGATGATGGTAGCGACCATGGACGCAGTAAAGGATACCGATCCGGAAATCTATGAGTTGATCAAGCAGGAAGAACGCCGGCAGCGTGACAAGATTCGCCTGATCGCCTCGGAAAATTACGTGTCTGCCGCGGTCTTGCAGGCTACCGGGTCGGTGTTGACCAACAAATACTCGGAGGGATATCCCGGGCGTCGCTACTATGAAGGGCAGCAGGTGATCGACCAGGTGGAGGCGCTGGCCGTCGAACGGGCCATGGAGTTGTTCGGTGCCGAGCATGTGAACGTCCAGCCTTATTCCGGCTCACCGGCAAATCTCGCCGTCTATCTGGCCTTTCTGGCTCCCGGTGACGCGATCCTCGGTATGGCTCTGCCGCACGGGGGGCACCTGACCCACGGCGCACCGGTCAGCATCTCCGGTAAATATTTCCGGGCGCACAGCTACACCCTCAACCGCGAGACCGGCCTGATCGATTACCAGCAGATCCTGGAAACGGCCCGCCAATGCCGGCCCAAGATCATCATCGCCGGTCATTCGGCCTACCCGAGGATTATCGAGTTCGAACAGTTCCGCCGCATCGCCGATGAGGTCGGGGCCCTGCTCATGGTGGATATGGCCCATTTCGCCGGCCTGGTTGCGGGGGGCGTGCATCCCTCTCCGCTGCCGTGGGCCGATGTGGTGACCACCACCACCCATAAATCACTGCGCGGTCCGCGAGGAGCGATCATCATGTGTCGCCGCGAGTATGCAGCAGCCATCGACAAAGCGGTCTTCCCCGGTTTGCAAGGCGGCCCGCATAACCATACCACAGCGGCCATGGCCGTGGCCTTCAAGGAAGCCGCGACCCCCGAATTTGCCGACTATGCCCGGCAGATCGTGAACAATTCGAGGTCCCTGGCCGAAGTTCTGGCAAAGCGCGATTTTGAGTTGATCACCGGCGGCTCCGACAACCACCTGCTGCTCGTCGACCTGACCAACAAAGAGATTACCGGCAAGACCGCGGCCAAGGCCCTGGACCGGGCGGGGATCGTGGTCAACTACAATGCGGTGCCCTTTGACATCAGAAAACCGGGCAATCCGAGCGGCATTCGCGTCGGCACCGCGGCGCTCACCAGCCGCGGGTTCAAGGAGCGTGAGATGTTCCAGGTCGGTGAGTGGATCAACGCCGTCGTGGCAGAGCCTGAAAATGAACGGCTCATTGAGGAGATCGCCGCCGATGTCGCCTCCTTCTGCCGCGATTTTCCCCCGCCGGGGATCGAGTGCTGACGGCCTTTACGCTCAACGCTGCGGGTCGTCCTTGAGGCGCTGGATGAGGATGAAGGCGAGAGCGGCCCGCTCGTTTCTGCTCAGCGTTTCCTCCAAGCGTGCCAGCCAGTGTTGAATGACCGGGGCCGATGTCTCGTCTTTTTCTCCCAGACGTAACGCTTCTGCCATCTGCGCTTCGGTGATGCAGTGGACCGATGTGCCGCCCAGCAGCGGTATTGGCTCAGTGGCCACAGCCGTGTCCTCCCACGCCAGCCGGGATGGTCGTCCCGTCGGCGGCAAAGCTGGCGCCGCAACCGCATGACGAGGCGTTGCTGCCGTTGCGGAAGCGAAAGCCGGCGGTGATCAGGTCGTCCGAATAATCGATCTGCAGACCGATCAGGTAGGGCAGACTGTCGTCGTCGGTAATCACGGTGAGCTGATCGCCGCGCCAGACAATTTTTTCATCGGTTTCTTTTCCTGGTACGATCTCGGCATGGTAGGTCATGCCGGCACAGCCGCCGGACTGGACGACGATACGAACGAATCCATCGTTGCCACCGCGTTTGATCAATTCCTGGCGCGCCCTGTCGCTGATGGTGATCATGGCCTTTTTCTCCGTGGTAAGGGGGACGCCACCTCGCGAGCGGAGCAGCGTTGACGTCGATCTACCTTCTATCGTTGTTTCTTACATGTACTATAGGTTCGAAGGACGCGGGAGGGAAGGTGGGAGAGCCGTAAACGATGTTTCCCACTGTTTCGTGTCGTGCTTCGAGCTTGCCGGCGGGTACCTTTACGGGTAAAAATGGTGGAAAAGGCGACTGCATCCCGCCGTCCCGATAGAGAACGAACAGGCAGAGCAAAAAGGGACAACCAAGGAGAAAAAATGCGAGACAGATTGGAGGAATTGCGTGAAGAGTGGTACAGCGAGCCGGATACCCAGCCTGAAACCGACGAGGAGGTCGTCGACGACGAACTCCTGGCCCTGGAAGTGTTGTTTCGGTCCCGTGGAGTGACCGTGGCCGGATCGCACAACGTCACGGTTACCGACCAGAAAGGCGAAGACAAAGATCGCGATTCCTGAGGCAACGCGCGGACGCTTCCAGGGTGCGTCAGCTCGTTCACCTCCGTGCGTTAACGGGGTTTCCCGACCGGTCGTCTCGTTTCAGGCGACCCGCCAAGGTGAAAGTCATGGAGGCAAGTCCCTTCGCCTCACTGAGTGCATATACCTACGTTTGAGTCGGATGAACGAAAAAAAACCGGAATCGGTTTCAGGCCGGTTCCGGGTTTTTTCGTGTGGGGGTGGGGATGTGGAGTGGAATCAGATACAGGTGATATTCATGGATCGGCGATGGATGATCCAGCAACAGGTGCTTCCAGACGGCGTACAATCACTGACAGCTGATGAACCAACCACTCCACATCCCCAGGGGGGCTTATCGCAGATCGGATCGTCTCGGTCCGATTGCATCCGAACGGCCAGGCGGAGATTCAACCCAGTCCAGGCCGATCATCGTTGAGAAAGATCTACGGTTAGTCGACAGCGAGGTAACCGTGTTGGTCGGTGAGCACTTCCAGCTCGCCGTTTACTTCCACGTAGGTACGTTTGTCCTGGCCTTTATAGATCTTTGCCAGCCTTCTCCCCATCAAGGC
>JAUVWB010000408.1 GCA_030604345.1 Desulfofustis sp.
GTCGAAAAAATTGCCGACGTCGCCACTGCCGTGGGAATCATCACCGGGAACGACGGCGATGTCGTACGATCTGGCCAGGCGCAGGATCGGTTCGGCAAGATAAGGCTCGGACGCACCTTTGGCCAAGGCGCGCAGATTGAAATCGAGAATGAGATCATACTTTTTCACCGCCTGCAGGTTCCGTTCGATCCTGGCCAGGATGTCCGGTTGTTCGAGTCGCCGGCGGTAATCAGCATCAAAGATCCTGATCAGATCGAAGTGGCCGACCACCGCCGGCCGCAGGAACTCGATCATCTCGTACTGCAGGTCGAAATAACGGTGATACAGGCGATCGACCCCGCCGGCGTGGGCCGCCGCCTGCCCATACATCTCCGGCGAATAATCGAAATTGATATCGTCCACGAAATGCACGGAGCCGACGATATAATCGGGCTTGAAGGCCGCGACCAAGTCTGGAACGAACTGGCGATAGCCACTGTAGGTCTCGCTTTCCATGGCCGTATAGAGGCGTATCCGGTCGGCGTAGAGGGCCTGCAAGCGGCGACACTCGGTAACATAGGTACCGAAGCGTTGGTAGAGCAGCGCCGGCGTCAGGCCGGCCTGCCGCTGATCGGTGTAGAGCAATTCCTCGCTGATCCCCGGTGCGTGTTCGGTAATGCCCACCCAAGAGAATCCCTGAGCGATATAGGCCTTGACCACCTCTTCGAGCGAATCGGTTGCGTGATTACAGAACTGCCCGCTGTGTCCGCCATGCACCGATACTTTTGCCACCATTTCCATAAATTACTCGCCGCGTTGGCGCTCCCGTTATTCCGCTCTCCGGCACGTGCCGAGGCCCTTGCTTTCATACTAGAAAAACAATGCTTGCACAAGGAATCATTGAAATATGACGCTCCGACCTTATGGTTAAACCAGGATCAAACCCCATCCAGGCTGCCCATGAAATTGGTTAAAGTGAAATTCCGCGGCCTCGGCCCCATCCCGGAGACCGAATGGCTCAAGGTGCAGGGCGACCTGAACCTGATTCACGTGCCCGAAGGCCCCAAGAGGGAAGCCATCGCCACCGCCTTGGAGAGTCTCAATCCCCCATATCGCTGCCGGGACGTGCAGCCTTTCAGGGAGCTTCCCCGGCTTATCAGGCTAAACGACCACCTGCGCACCGTCAAGCCGCACAAACGAACTATCATGCTGGGGGTTTACGACAGTGACCCCGATCTGGTGGCGGAGTTGGCCGTCATCAGTCCGCTGCTCTTCGAGACGGACTTGATCGAGGTGGGACGGCGGCTCGATTATTCCCGCTGGATCAACTTCATCGAACTGGCGTCATCCACCAGATGGAGCGAGATAGCCGAACAGATAATGACCCTCAGAGCGGCTGCGGAGGATGCGATCGACGGCGAGCAAGCGCTGTTTCGGCGGCTCGACGTCCTGCAACCCACCGACAGGATCAAAGGCGCACTCATGCGCGATCTGTCCGCCTGGGTTGAACAACAAGGCGCCAGACAACCGGATAGTCGGAAACCGTTGGACGAATTGCACCACCTGATTTGCCGGGCCGAATCGTTCTCCGCCGCCCGGCAGCTCGTACGACGGCGGCTGCCGTTATCGATCGTGCTCTCTGCTGAGCCCTCATCGAAACCGACCGCTGCGTCGGACCAAGCCGAGGCGGGAACACCACTTCAGACCCTGCTGACTCGATTGGTAACCACCTTGGCGGAGAGGCTCGAGAGCGAAAGCGAAACCGTCCGTCGTCAGGTGCTCGCCACCGCCAACCGGACCTGCCGGGAAAGCGGCTTCTCCCCTCTCCTCACCACAGCATGGCACCAGTCCCGACTCACCCTGAGCTTTCGCGACGCGGCAGACCACGAAGTCCCGCTGGA
>JAUVWB010000381.1 GCA_030604345.1 Desulfofustis sp.
CTTCTTTCTGAATGTCGAACTTACCCCAGTCGCGGCCACTGTGAGCACCACCGTTTGCCGGGTAATTGCCGGCGATATACTCTTTCACTGCCGCATGGTCAATGCGGATCTCGTCACGCCAGGTGCCGATCACGGATATGTCGGAACGGGCGATTGAGGCAACGCAGTCATTCGGGCAGCCGGAGAACTTGAATTTGAATTTGTACGGAAAGGCCGGACGATGAATCTCGTCCTGATACTTCATGGTCAGCTGATAGCACGTCTCCTGAGTATCATAGCAGGCCCACTCGCAACGAGACTGCCCCAGACAGCAGGAAGGAGTACGCAGGTTAGAGCCGGAACCGCCCAGGTCCTGGCCCATTTCGTGGGTCAGGTCCCAGAAAAACGGCTCGAGGTTTTCGGTACGAGTGCCAAGCAGGATGATGTCACCGGTGGAACCGTGGAAGTTGGTGACTGCCGATCCGTGCTTCTCCCAGAGATCCATGAGCTTGCGCAGGTTGGCGGTAGAGTAGTACATGGATGACGGCTGAGCGACACGAACCGTGTGAAAGTGCTCGACGCCCGGGAACTGTTTCGGCATGTCCGAGTAACGGCCGACGATACCGCCGCCGTAGCCGAAAACGCCGACGATACCGCCGTGTTTCCAATGGGTGATCCGATCCTTGTAAGACTGTTCAAGCTGACCGAGGATGTCATATACCTCCGGCTTGGTCTCGGCCTGTTTCTTCAGGTCGGTGACGAAGCTTGGCCACGGGCCAGTCTCCAGTTGGTCTAACAAGGGTGTCTCATGTTTTGCCATGATTTCCTCCTTTGAATTACTGTTGATACTGCTACCCTATCCAATAAACTCTCATACGAATACCTATTCGCACAGAAGGCCGAGTCACCCGCCGCAGTCCGGCAATGTTGTTCCGCCTGTTCCAGGATGCGCCTGACAGCCCAGTTTTTACGTGGCACAAGGCACCGAACCGATGCGAAATATGTAGCATGTGAGGATATAACCGAAGACTTTGTTTGTCAACAAAAAAGCGGTGTATCCCAGCCCCGAAAATGAATAGCGATTCACCTTCCGAGGATTCGTCTTTTCCTTTATTTTTCCAGCTCCCGGAGGAATTGGTAAAGTTCCGACGGCACCGTTTGGTCAGCCCCTTGCATCATCTCCAGAAGGTCGGTCGCCAGGATCTTGCCCAATTGCACACCCTCCTGGTCGAAGGAGTTAATGCGCCACACAAATCCCTGAAAAACAATCTTTGCTTCGTACAGGGACAAAAGGGTTCCCATGGTGTAGGGGTCGAGGCGTTTGCCAATGAGTATCGAACTGGGCCGGTTACCGGCAAAGCGCTGGTTCGGATTGTCGCTTGCTCGCCCGCAGGCCAAGGCCACCGCCTGGGCCAGCAGGTTGGCCAGCAGCTTCTGTTGTGACGTCGTCCCGGCAACCAGCAGATCCTGCTGGTGCTGTGACTGGAGAAAACCGATAAATTCAACCGGTACGATGTCGGTCCCCTGATGAAGCAACTGGTAAAAGGCGTGCTGACCATTGGTCCCCGGTTCCCCCCAGACGATCGGGCCGGTCGCAACTTTGACCGGTTCCCCATCGGTGGTGATCGCCTTGCCATTGCTCTCCATGTCGCATTGTTGCAGGTGTGCCGGGAAACGATGCAGCGCCTGGCTATAGGGAAGGATGGCCAGCGTCGGATAGCCTAAAAAATTGCGATTCCAGATACCGAGCAGGGCCAGCAGCAAGGGCAGATTCCGGTACATGTCCGGCTCTTCGGCCGCCGCATCCATGGCTGCCGCGCCTTGCAGGAAGGCCAGCAGTTGATCCATGCCCAAGGCAAAGCCCAGAGATACACAGCCGACCATCGAGGTCGTCGAATACCTGCCGCCGATCGAGTCGAACAGGGAAAACGAACGGAGGTAGCGCTGCGGGTTCTCCATCGGGCTTCCGACCCCGGTGACCGCCAGAAAATGGCGGGACGGGTCCAAGCCGGCACGTTCAAACGCGGCTCGGGCCAACGCCTCGTTGGTCAGCGTTTCCAGCGTTGATCCACTCTTGGAAACGATGGTCACCAGGGTCTCTTCAAGATCGCACGACGCCAGCACCCGGGCTGCGTCATCGGGGTCGACATTGGCGATGAAGCGAACCTGCCGTCCCTCCCGGTAGAAGGCCTGCAGCGCCTCATGCACCGCTCGTGGCCCGAGATCGGAACCACCGATGCCGACATTGATCATGGTACGAAACGGCTTGCCACCGGCGCCATGCAGCGTGCCGGAATC
>JAUVWB010000236.1 GCA_030604345.1 Desulfofustis sp.
CGAAGAGCAGCGTTTGGAAGCGATGCCCTTCGCCTGGTTCTTTGCCGTTAACTCAAAAAAGTACGCTCAATCCGGATGAACCACAAAAGGTTCCAGTGCCGCCGGTTGATACAATACCCGGGTCAGCAGGTAAACAGCGGCGAGGGTGGTGGGGCAGGGCTTCCCGGCCGATCATGAACCGACCGAGCTGCCGGGAGTCTTGTCAGGTGCCGGTTGACAGATCATCGGGTAGGTGGACTCCGGGCCGATGACGTTTTTGTCCTGCGCAAAAAGCGGGGCGGAGGTGAGGTAGGCGACGATGAGGCCGGCGACGCTGGTCAGGGAGCGGAGATGCGTCCGTTCGTAGCCGTGCGACGCGTCGAGGGCAAAACAGACCAGGGCCGTTCTGATATCGTTGCCGGCTTCCAATGCCGCGGCGGCATCGCTGTGGTAATGGAGAAAGATGTCGCGGCTGAAGAGGATTTCCTGTTCCATGCAGAGCCTGATCAGATGGTTGGTCAGATGCCGGTCGTAGGGGCCACTTGAGTCCTGCATGGCGATGGTAACCCCGAATTCGCTGCTGTTTTGCTCCGGGGCGATGATGCCGTTGTCGACGGAGACCATTTCCGCGACGTTGCCGCGTAGCACGTGGGAGGCACCGACGCCAACTTCTTCCGAGATGGTGAACAGCAGCGAACAGTCCAGGCGTGCGGGGCGGTTGTGGTCGCGCAAGGCCCGGGCTGCGGCAAGGATGGTCGCCACTCCGGCCTTGTCGTCAAGGAACCGGGAGTTGATAAAGCCGCTGTCGCTGACTTCCATGGCCGTGGTGATGGAAACATAATCGCCGACCCGGATACCGAGATCCCAGAGTGCTTCGATGGACGAGCAACACTCGTCAACCCGGATCTCCAGATTGGACCAGGCGGTCGGCTGACGATCGACTTCCTCGTTGTAGCGATGACCGGATGCCTTGAGGGGCAGGATCGTGCCCTGGAAGGTCCGTCCGAGGTCGCAATGAATGGTCACTCGGGCGCCTTCGGCAAAGCGGGCCGACCAGGTACCGATCGGTACGATGGCCAGTCGGCCGTTGTCCTTGAGTCGTCTGACCATCGCTCCAAGGCTGTCGAGATGGGCGACCAGGGCCCGACGCGGTTTGTGGGTAACGCCGCCGAGATGGGCGCGAATGGCTCCCCGGCGGGTTAATTCGTAGGGGATGTCCAGGGAGTCGAGTTCGTCACAGACGGCTCGAACGATATCATCGGTCATGCCGGTGGGACTGGGGATGGCGATGAGTCGGCCCAGTATCTCGGTCAGATAGTTCTGATTGATGAGGTGGATCACGGGAGCTCAGGTGAAGATATGTTTAGTTTGGGGAAACAAGAGGTCGATGAACCGTTCTGCGGTCGGCTGCGGTTCATGGTTGGCCAGGCCGGGCCGCTCGTTGGCCTCGATGATGACATAGTCCTTGCCGGCCACGTCGGCCACCAGAAAGTCGAAACCGACGACCGGCATGCGCAGGATTCTGGCGGCGGTGACGGCCACCTGGCGCAGGTGCGGGTGCAACTCGGCGGTGACGTCATGGATGGTGCCGCCGGTGTGCAGGTTGGCCGTTTTTCTCACCTGAATTTCAGTGCCGGCCGGTACCACGTCATCCAGGGTGTAATGCTGGTCGGCCACCGTTCGCTCGGTCTCGTCATCGAGAGGAATGGTGCTCTCTCCGTTGGTGGCGGCCGCACGTCGCCGGCTCTGTTTCTCGATCAACTGGCGGACGCTCATCTCCCCGTTGCCTCTGATGCGGGCCGGCTGGCGCACCGCGGCCGCCACGACTTCCTCGTTGATAACGATGATGCGCAGGTCCTGGCCGGTGACGTATTCCTCGATGATGACCTTGTCGCACCAAGTCCCCGCCTGGGTGATCGCCGCTTTGATCTGGTGAAAATCATCGAGATCGACAAACACCCCGGCGCCCTGTTCTCCTCGGGCCGGTTTCACCAACACCCTTTGCTGCTCTTTGAGAAAATCCCGCAACGTTTCGTCGTTGCCGGCGACCATTTGCGCCGGGACCCTGAGGTCGGCTCGCTGCAACAGCTTGCGGGTCACCGTCTTGTCGTCACACCAGCTCATGGCCACCGCGGTGGTGAGTTCGCTGAGTGATTCCCGGCAGGCTACGGTCCGGCCGCCGAGAGAAAGAACAAAATAACCGTTCTCGGCATCGACCACTTCGACACCGATGCCGCGGCGCCGCGCCTCGTCGGTGATGATTCGGGCGTAGATGTTGAGCTGCTCTTCCGGTTCGGGACCGATGAAGAGCGGTTCGTTGATGGGGTTCTTCTTCTTGATGCAATAGACCGGAACCGCCTGGAAACCGATCTTGTCATAGAGGGCGATCGCCTGTTTGTTGGTGTGCATCACCGACAGGTCGAGAAAGCTGCGGCCCCGCTCGATGAAGGTGCTGATCAACTCGCGCACCAGCGCCTCGCCGACCTTGGGCAGCCGGCATTGCGGGTCTACGGCCAGGGCCCAGAGGCTGCAGCCGTTGTCCGGATCCCTGAAGGACTGAAGGTGATCGACTCCGGTGACCGCACCGACGACCTCGCCGTCATCATCGAGCGCCACGAGGATGACCAGCCGCCGGTCCTCCAGCGCCTGTCGGTAAAATCCCGGGTGTGCCGGGACCATCCCCCTGGTTTGATAGATTCGATTGACGGCCGTCTCATCGTCGTCGGAGCGCAAGGGGCGAACGGTCAGGCCCTCGAGGCGGCATGGCCGGGCGCGGTAGGCGCTGAAGTCGAGACGGTAGGTCAGGGAGGGGTCGATGAAGAGTTCCTGTGGGGCGTAGGAGACGACCACATGGGGTTCCCGCATATACATGGCCACATCGCGCCGTCCCTTGGCTTCGTCCCGGATGACGTCGGCCAGCCGGCGGGCATCGGTAAAGGTCTGGCCGAAAATGAGCCGCCCCCAGCCGCAATCGACCCAGGCATCGGCCGGTCCTTCCTGGAGCGGATCATCGGCGAGGGGGGCCCCCCAGTGCTTGAGCGAATACATACTGGTGGGGTCAAGGGGGTTTTTACCTTTCGCAGCCATTGGCGTCCCTCAATCGTTTAGAGATGGTGCTGCTGCAGCCACATTTCGAGCACGGCTACCTGCCAGAGTTTGGAGCCGCGCAGCGGCGTCAGATGTTCGTCGGGTCGATCCAGCAGGTCATCGATGTAGTCTTGACGAAACAGCCCGCGCGTCCGGGCCGCATCGTTGGCCAGATGTTCTTTGACCAGGTCGAGGTAAGGCCCTTCGATATGCTTGAGGGCCGGGACGGGAAAATAGCCTTTGGGCCGGTCGATCACGTCGGCCGGGACAACGGTGCGGGCCGCTTCTTTGAGGACCCATTTGCCGCTGTCGCGAACTTTGAGTTCAAACGGTATGGCCGCAGCCAGTTCCACCAGTTCGTGATCGAGAAAGGGTACCCGGGCCTCGAGGCTGGCGGCCATGGTCATGTTGTCCACCCGTTTGACCGGATCGTCCACCAGCATGATCGTGGTGTCGATCCGCAAGGCCTGGTCGACCGCATGCTCGGCGCCGGGCCGGGCGAAATAATCGGCGACAAAGGCGCGGCTGTGATCGTCGCCCACCAGGTCTTCTCTGACCATTCGGGCGTATTCGTGATGATCTCGGTCAAAGAATACGCGGCTGTAATCGGCGACTGGTTCGGTACTGTTCACCAAGTGGCGATACCAGTGGTAGCCGCCAAACACCTCGTCGGCTCCCTGACCGCTCTGCACGAC
>JAUVWB010000327.1 GCA_030604345.1 Desulfofustis sp.
AGCCGCTGGTACTCCTGGTGGATGACGAAGATATAGCGGTAGGAGAAGAGCAGCAGCAGGCACAATTTGCGCGGCAGTCGAAGCTGCTCAAGACCGTAGCCGATGTCGGCCACGGTTGATGTGGCCAGCAAGGCCATAAGCAGGAGCACGATGCTGTTGGCCTTGATGGTGATCGTCGTCGCCAGGGCGATCCCCGGACCGCTGAGAGGCAGCGGTCCGATGAAAAAAACAGTTTCGCCCGGGTAGGTCAGGGGCAGGCTCAGCCAGAGAAAAAGCACGAAGCCGTTGACGATCAACAATCGTTTGGCCACTGAACTCAGGGGCAAACGGGCGGCCAGGACCAGGGCCAGGCCGAGCAGCAGGCCGGCCGGTGGGATCACGCTGGCGTGACTGAGGGCGATGACCAGGATGAGCAGAGCCGCGCTGACGATCTTGATGCGCACATCACGGTGGTGCAGCAGGGAAGAACCATTGCTGAAAAGCTCGAAGATCATGGGCGCCGGAACTCGTCCAGATGAATCCACAGAACCGCACCGATCTCAACGCCCTTTTCCTCGCCCGCAGGGGTCTTCAGCATGTAATCCGCTTCGTTGAGGGCGGCAAAGCCCCACCAGCCGGCCAGCGGACAGGTGAAGGAGAAGACGCCGTCGGCATCGGCCTTGATCACCTGGGTGACGTGATAATCGCTGGGGGCCTGGAAGACGCCACCATCGTTGTAGTATTCCACCTCCACTTCAGCGTGGGGAACCGGCGCCCCGTTCAGCAGTACCTGGCCGGAAAAGGCGTTGCCGGCATAATTGCCGAACGGTCTGAGCAGCGGGACGATTTCCGTGGGCAGGCCGATCGGTTCGTCCCAGCCCACATCGTCACCGAAAGCGGCGACGATGGTCTTGGTATAATGGATGATGAACAGGTCCTCGGCAGGCTCCCAATAGGGGAGTGGCTCCATGGCGAATTGATAGACGCCCGGCCGCTTGAATGCGAAGCTGGTCCGCCAGCCGGTGTGACCCATGACTTCCGTTTGTTGCAGACTATCCCGCAAATCGGTCTCGGAGCCGTCGTTGACCACGAAAAAGCGGGCCGGTTGCGTCAGTTCCATGCCGATTTGCTCGAAGGGATGGGAAAAAGACAAGCTCAGGTCGATGCTCTTGTGGTGCTGATCAGCAATCGGTGTCGAGGGGATCAGCATGCCGAAGTGAGCCTCGGCTGTGTTGACGCCGGAGAGAATACCAGCTGCCAGGCAACCGGAAAGAGCAAGCGCACGCCTCATGAAATGCCTCCTTTTCGATGTTTTATCCAGGCGATAATGCCGAAGATACCGATGATGTAACCAATCCCGGCAACCACATCGCGCCACGGCGGCCGCTGGTCCCGGGTTTCAAGCAGTGTTCGTCGCAGCGGCGCAATCTGGCGCTCGACCGCTGTTTCAACCACGTGTTGCAAGCGTTCGTCGGTCAATGCCGTCATGGATCGAGGCTCGGTCTGGTCGGCGACCGGCGGCCGCTCCGGTAGAAGAGCGCTGGTGTCGGGGTGGACGGTCCTTGCCAGATATTCGTCGGCAGTGATCGTCCATTCGTTGCGATGACCGTCGCCGGCGCTGACCACGATCACCAGATCACCCTGCAGCTCAGCCGCCTGCTGTGGCAGCGGCAGGCTGAACGCCCCGTGCTCGTCGGTGCGTCCTTCCTGTAACACGGCGCCGCTGCTGCTGTCGATGACGGTGAGGTGCGCCTGTTTGGCCGGCCGGCCGCCGCTGAACGTTGCCGTCCCGTTGATGGTGCCATTTTCCACCAGAGCGAAGAGGTTGACTTTGTGGGCCGTTGCCGGTTGCGCCGCCGCCAGGAGAAAGAACAGCAAAAACAGCGACAGGCGAGAGGAACCGATGGTCATGGTCGGCCTCCCGACAAGATATCCGGGTGGACTTTGGCCAGGAAGGTAACGGTAAACATGGTGACAAACCCCTCAATCAGCATGATGGGTAGATTGGCCGCCACGGTCAGCTGGGCGGTGGTAAGGAAGCCGTGGTCGGAAAGAGCCAGAGAGAGGGCCATGCAGACAGCCGCCAGCAGGATAGCCGCAGCCCCACCGGCAAAACCGGCGACAGCCCGGCCCCGTGGACGAGCCAGAAACGGCCGCACCAGATAGCCGCAGAGAAGGGCCGGTGCCGCCATGTTGAAGGTGTTGACCCCCAGAACGAGCAAGCCGCCGAACTGGAAGAAGACGGCCTGCATCAGGAGAGCCACCAGGATAGCGGGAAAACAAGCCCAACCGAGGAGGATGCCGAGCAATCCGTTGAGGACCAGGTGGATGCTGCCCGGTCCAAGCGGTACGTGTACCAGGGAGGCGACAAAGAAGGCAGCGGTGAGGATGGCGGTGTGCATGATACGGTCGTAATCGAGCCTGTGCAGGCCGATGGCGGTGCCGATCGCCGTCAGGGCACCACCGCCGATCAAGACCGGAGCAGCAAGCACTCCTTCGGAAATATGCATTTTTTAAGGTATGCCGCTGGTTTCCACCGAGCGAAACGGGGCATTGCCTTTCGCCCTTGGTAACACCATTTTTAAAATAGTAATACGTTGACCATCTTCCAGGCTCCCTGTCAAGCGAATTTTCCAGAATGGTTGCCAGCCGCGGTCTTCAGTTGGCTATGCTTTCTCCCATGCGGGTGCCCAATCCTCTCTTACGAGAGCTGAATCCGGAGGTGGCAGGGATTGACGGGAAGTTTGGACCGCCTTACTGTATCAACTGCTACCACGTGGCAGTTCGCGTGGAGCCATGCGTAATGACAGCTGTTCGCGATTTTTCTCGGACGGCTTGACGATAGTTCTTCAGATCAGAGAGGAT
>JAUVWB010000197.1 GCA_030604345.1 Desulfofustis sp.
GCAGGATCAGGGCCTCGGGACAGCGCTCGAGTACGGCCTGCTCTCCGGCCAGCTTGCTGCGCCCATACTCGGACAAGGGGTTGACCGGATCGGACTCCTCGTAAGCCGCGGGCGGGGTTTTGCGCCCATCGAAGACGTAGTCGGTGGAGATGTGGACCAGCCGGCACTGCTGCGCGGCGGCGCAATCGGCAAGATGGCGGGGCCCGTCGGCGTTGATCCGCCAGGCCGCCTCCCGCTCGCTTTCGCAGCGGTCCACGGCGGTAAAGGCGGCGCAATTGATAACCGCATCGGGGCGGGCGTCGGAGATGGCCGCTTGGACACTGTCGCGGTTGCCGATATCGACGGCTGGGTAATCGCTGGCGATGATCGTATGATTGCCGGAAAGGATAACGTTGCAGTCGGTACCGAGCTGGCCGCCGCTGCCGATGATCAGAATTTTCATTGTTGGCTGAAGACGTGAGAGTTTTCCGGTAGGTCGCGTTCCCTGATGATGTCCATGATATACTGGCCGTACTGGTTTTTCAGAGTGTCGCGGGCCAGCGCGGCCAACTGGTCGGCGCTGATGTAGCCGAGCTGGAAGGCGATCTCTTCGATGCAGGCGATCTTCAGTCCCTGGCGTTCCTGAACGGCTTGGATGTAACTCGAGGCCTGCTGCAATGACTCGTGGGTCCCGGTGTCGAGCCAGCAGAAGCCGCGGCCGAGCGGCTGCACCTTCAGGTCGCCGCGGCGCAGGTAGGCCAGATTGACGTCGGTGATCTCCAATTCCCCGCGGGGCGACGGCTTGACCTCTTCGGCGATGGCGATCACGTCGTTGTCGTAAAAGTAGAGTCCGGGGACCGCGTATTTCGATTTCGGCCGGGCCGGTTTTTCCTCGATGCTGACCACCTGATTCTGCTCGTTGAACTGGACAACGCCATACCGCTCCGGGTCCTTGACCAGGTACCCGAAAATCAAACCCCCTTTTTGTAAACGCGCCGATTCCCGGAGAATGGCCGTGAAGCCCGGCCCGAAGAAGATGTTGTCGCCGAGGATCAGGCAGACCGAATCGGTGCCGATGAATTTTTTGCCGATGAGAAAGGCCTGAGCGAGTCCGTCCGGGCTCGGTTGTACCTCGTAACTGATGGCCAGGCCGAGTTGGGTGCCGTCGCCGAACAATTCCTGAAACACCGGCAGGTCGTGCGGTGTCGAGATGATCAGGATATCCCTGATGCCGGCCAGCATCAGCACCGAGAGCGGGTAATAGATCATCGGTTTATCGTAGACCGGCATGATCTGCTTGCTGATGACCTTGGTCAACGGATAGAGACGGGTGCCGGAACCGCCGGCCAGGATGATTCCTTTCATAGGAGCTGCTAACCTGTGGAAAAGCTTTGCTGATGGGCTGCGATGCGGGTAGAGTAGGTGCCCGGAAACACTTCGTTGACGAATATAACAGCCGTGACGAAAAAGAAAACGAAAAATGGGCACAACGACAATCCCTTCCTGTTTCAAAGCGTATGACATCAGAGGCCGGGTGCCGGAGCAGTTGAACCGTGAGCTGGCCCGTCAGATCGGCAGGGCGTTCGCCGCCGTCTATGGGCCGCGAGCGGTGGCGCTTGGTCACGACATTCGCCTCTCCAGCCCGGATCTCACCGAGGCGGTGGCGCGAGGGCTCAACGAGCAGGGGGTGGACGTGCTGCACCTCGGGTTGTGTGGGACCGAGGAGGTGTATCATGCCGCTTTCAGCCTGGCCGACCAGGGTATCGACGGCGGCGTGATGGTGACCGCCAGCCACAATCCGGCCGATTATAACGGCATGAAATTCGTCACCCGCCAGGCCCGACCTGTCACCGGCGACAACGGGCTGATCCGCATGGCTGAGTTGATCGTCGGCAACAGCCTGCCGCCGGTGGCCACGCGAGCCGGCGGCCAGCGGCGGCAGCCCGACAAAACGGCCTATATCGACCACCTGTTGGGGTACGTGGAGGTTGCAGCCCTCCAGCCGTTAACGCTGGTGGTCAATAGCGGTAACGGCTGCGCCGGGCCGGTCATTGACCTGCTGGCCGAGCGGCTGCCCTTTACCTTCGTGCGGCTGCATCACCAACCGGACGGGACCTTTCCCAACGGCGTTCCCAACCCGCTGTTGCCCGATCGCCGGGAAGAAACGGCACGGCTGGTGCGGCAACACGGGGCCGATCTCGGTATCGCCTGGGACGGAGATTTTGATCGCTGTTTCTTCTGGGACGAGCAGGGACGGTTCATCGACGGATATTACCTGGTCGGGCTGTTTGCTCAAGAGATGTTGCGCCGGGAACCCGGCGGCACGATCCTCCATGATCCCCGGCTCATCTGGAACACCCAGGAGCTGGTGAAACAGGCCGGAGGGATTGCTCTGCAGACCAGGACCGGCCATGCCCTGATCAAGGAGCGGATGTGGCAGGAGGACAGCGTCTACGGAGGGGAAATGTCGGCGCACCATTATTTTCGTTCGTTCGGTTGTTGCGATTCCGGAATGATTCCCTGGTTGCTTCTCTGTCAGCTGATCAGTCGAATCGGTATGCCGTTGTCCCGGTTGGTCGGAGAACGGATGGCTCGTTTCCCCATCTCCGGCGAGATCAATTCGGTGGTTCCCGATGCCGAGGCGGCGATACAGAGGGTACGGCGCCATTTTACCGGCGGAGAAGTGGATACCACCGACGGATTGAGTCTTGCTTTCCCCGATTTCCGCTTTAATATCAGGAGGTCAAACACCGAGCCGCTGCTACGCCTGAATGTCGAGACGCGCGGCGACACAGTCCTATTGGCCGAGACTACCACAAAACTACTGGGTTTGATCAGAGCTGATGAGAACGATAACGGCTCATCGGACCAGTGACGGAACAAGGAGAACACGATGAACCACATCCAGCCGGTCATCCTGGCAGGGGGGACGGGGTCCAGGCTCTGGCCTCTGTCCCGGGAGATTTACCCGAAGCAGCTGCTCTGCCTGACTTCCGAACTCTCACTGCTGCAGAACACGCTGAGAAGGGTGCTGGCTCTTCCCGGGGTGCTGGCGCCGCTGATTGTCGTCGGTGAGGAGCATCGTTTTATCACCAAGAGCCAGGTGGAAGAACTCGGCATCGACGGTGATTACGCCATCCTGCTGGAGCCGACCGGCCGCAATACGGCGCCGGCGATCAGCGGCGCGGTCGAGTATGTGCGGCGTCGCGGCGATGGTGATCCCACCGTTATCCTCGTATTGCCTGCCGATCACCTGGTTCGCGACGAGCACGCCTTCGCCGTTGCGGTTGCCGAGGGTGCCGAACGGGCCAGAGCGGGGGCGATGGTGACTTTCGGCATTCACCCGCACCGGCCGGAGACCGGTTACGGATACATTGAACGGGGCGCCGACAACCGGGTCGCCTCGTTCAAGGAGAAGCCGGCGCGAGAAGATGCCGAACGGTATTGCGCCGCAGGAAATTATTATTGGAACAGCGGCATGTTCGCCTTCACCGTGCCCACGTTCCGGCAGGAAATGGCGGAACACGCCCCGCAGATCCTGGCCAGCATGGATCTGGCCGTGGCAGCCGGGGTCCGGGATGACCGATTCTTCCGCTTCGGCCGGACCGAGATGGCGAGATGCCCGGAAGATTCCATCGACTATGCGTTGATGGAGAAGACCGGCCGAGCCGAGGTGGTGGCCGCGGATCTCGGCTGGAGCGATATCGGCAGCTGGCAGGCTCTCTACGAAGTGCTGGACAAGGATGTCAACGGCAACGTCTCGCAAGGGGATGTACTCCTCGAGGATACCAGAAACTCGCTGGTTCGTGCCGAGGACATGATGGTAGCCGCTGTCGGCCTGGAGGATACCCTGGTGGTGGAGACGGCTGATGCGGTTCTGGTGGCGCCGTTGTCCAGGTCGCAGGACGTGAAAAAAATCGTCGCCCGGTTGAAGCGCGAAGGCCGGGACGAGTTCAAAACGCATCAGACCGTTCATCGTCCCTGGGGGTGCTATTCGGTGCTCGCCGTTGAACCGCGTTACCAGATCAAGCGGATCACCGTCAATGCCGGGGAGAAGTTGTCGTTACAGATGCATCACCACCGCTACGAGCATTGGGTAGTGGTCAAAGGGACGGCCCGGGTGACCAACGGCAGTCAAGAGGTCCTCGTCTATGAAAACCAGTCAGTCTATATTCCCGCCGGTAACCGTCATCGCCTGGAAAACCCGGGGGTCATTCCGTTGGAATTGATCGAGGTGCAGATCGGCAGTTACCTCGGCGAGGACGATATTGTCCGTTTCGACGATATCTATGGGCGCCACGGCGGTTGAGACGCC
>JAUVWB010000056.1 GCA_030604345.1 Desulfofustis sp.
CCCTTGTTGATCATCAGGATGACACCCTTCATCACCACCACATATTCATCCTGCAGACCAAAATCAGTGGTAAGGGTTATGGGAAACCCGCTCTGTCTCATGAGATCGGTTCTGTGTTTTTCACTCAATCTTGCCGTGACCTGTACGCACCATAAATATCTTACCTGATTTATCGGGGCGACGCAAAATCCGTAGCACTCTTTTTGACAAGAAAGAACAGCTTTCCCGGTTCGTTGAGATGGCCGGCTACCGTTTCGGCTGCGGGGCCGGAGCCACAGAAGAGGTCGATTCGGCCCGGGCCCGTGATGGCGGCGCCGCTGTCTTGAGGCAAAAGAAATCGGCCGTACGGCCGCCAGTGGGAGATGGAGCCGGAGGCGTCGAGTACCGGACGTTTGCTGAGCAGAAAACCGATGGCACCGGTGGGCAGGACCCGGTGATCAATGGCTGCGGAGCGGTTCGGGGTCAAGGTCAGCCCCAGAGAGCCGCGAGGCCCGGTCGCATCGCCCTGACGGAAGAAGACGTAGCGTGGATTGTGGTGCAGCATCTCCTCCAGGTCTTCCGGATGGTCGGCGAAGTAGGCTCGTATGGCGGGGATCGATACCTCATTTCGGGACAGGATACCTCGATCGACAAAGAGCTTGCCGAGGCTGTTGTAGGTCAGGCCGTTGGTGGCGGCGAACTGCACCGCTTGGATGGATCCGTCCGGCAGCCGAATACGCCCGGACCCCTGGACGTGCATCAAATAGGCGTCGAACGGATCACGCAGATAGACCAGTTCATGGCCGCTGAGCAGCTGGCCGTCTTCCAACTCCTTGCGGGTCCAGTAGGGGCGGAAGGTGCCGCCAGCGTCGATCCGTCCCGGTTGTTTGTCCCCAGTCGCCGGGTCTGTTCTGACGACCAGCGAGTCGGGGACCCGGTACAGGGGAAAGCGGTACGGCCCTTCTCTGGTCAAACTGCCGGCAAAGAGCGGTTCGTAGTAGCCGGTAACCAGCATGGAATGGTCAGCGGTTCGGCCGGTGGCTTGAAAGACATGGAATTGTTCTCTGAGCCGTCGGCTCAACACCAGCGGGTCCGTCTGGCCGGCAACGAGGTCGCGAAACGAGCTCAACGAGTCGAGCAGATGGGCGGCGGAAAAGCGATAGCCGGCGATGCCGGTTTCCTGTTTTGCCGAGAGCTTCTGCAGGTAAACGATCTGCCGGTCGATGGCTTGCAGGAGATCCGCGGTTGCCAGGTCGTCGATGAAGAGCGGAGCATGGCTGGCTGGCACCTCGATCAGTGGCACCCGAACCGGGGCACAGCTGCCCAGGGCCAGAAGCAGACAGTAGGTGACGGCGTTGAACAAAAAACTCAGGTATCGATATCCGGTCGCCACGTTCCCTGCTGAACGGGGCATGGCCTGGATCAATCGGCCTTGATGGCCTCGGCCAGCTCGGCCACCGCCATGGCATAGCGGCTTGAATGGTTCCACTCGATGATCGCCTGGAAATTGGGATACCCGGCCACGTAGCGAAAACCGCCACCTTCGAAGGGGGCGAGCTCCAGTCCGACAATGATCACTTTCCTATTGTCTGGCGATTCGGGCAGATTGATGCCCTGGTCGGCGCTGACCAGAGCCACCTCGACCTTTCCTTTCCTCCCTTTCTGAAGCGCTGCGATCAGTTCCGCCGAGTTGAGTTCGGAGCCGATATCCACATAGATGGGGGCGTCGAGCGTCCAGTGGAACCGTTTCAGATAGTTGGCGATCGAGGCGAAGACATCCTCGATCGAGTTGAATACGTCGGTGATATCATCGTCGTCGAAACTGACCGCATACTCGCGCAGACTGGACGGGATGAATTGCGGTTGACCGAAGGCGCCGGCATACGAGCCTTTGATCTGCATCGGGTCCATCTGGTTTTCCCGGCATAGAAGCAGAAAATGGACGAGCTGGGTGCGAAAGAACGTGGACCGACGTGGATAGGCATCGAACAAGGTGTTGAGGGTCTCAAATACGGGAAAACTGCCGCGATGGGTGCCGAAGCGGGACTCGATACCCCAGATGGCGACAACCACTTCGCGGTCGACCCCGAATTCCGCTTCGATCCGGTCCAGCAGAGCCTGGTGCTCCACCATCTTCTTACGTCCGGTGGCAATGGTCTTCGGGGTTACGAAGAGGGGGCGATACTGGTGGTAGGGCTTCGCCTCCCACTGGCGGTCCATCAGTTCGAGGACCTTGCGGTTGATTTTAACCCCGGCAAACAGCCGTTGTAGCTCCTCTTCCGAGAACTGGTGATCACGCTGCAGTTCGGCGAAGAGTTCGCGGTAACGGGGGCTGGATACATCGATCGGTTGGCCGTCGGTTACCAGGTCGGCGGCCAACGGTTCGGCGGCGTTGAGACGCTTGGAAGGAAACGCCGCCAATACCAGAAGGATAAATAAGGCTGCAAAGAATCGGGAAGCGTGCCGTGCCGCCTGGGTAACGTTTTTTGTCTGGTGATACCAAAAAAAGGTCATGATGCGTGTTGATAGATGTGATTGAAAGCTGTCACGAAGCGATTGAGGTCGTCCTCGGGCAGCGAATTGATGCCGGCGGCAGCGGCTCGACCGCCGCCACTGGGGAATTGACGGCAGAGGGTATCGGCATCGCGCCGGTCGGCCAGGGGGGCTCGCACACTGATCCGCAAAGAACCGTCGCCGTTCTCGGTAATCAGGGCGTGCGCTCCGTCGGGATTTTCCCGGGCCTTGAGATTGGCGAAGACTCCTGAAATCCTGCGGGCCCAGGGGCTGTAGGGGAGACGATAGATACGGTTGGCGCCGCTTTGGCAGAACACCGGCTGGTCCAGCGCCATGGCCATATCGTTGGCGAAACCCGCCTTCAGGGTTCGCAGCGTCTGTGATTGTTCGTAGAAGGCAAAAGGACTCGGGTAGGTGGCGATCGACTGGTAGAGGTGATCCGGCGCGAAGTAGAGATCCTGCAGATCGTTGCCGTAACCGTTGTAGTTGAGCAGTTCGCCGATTTCTCGAAGAATGGTCGTTTCCTGCTGTGACAGGCCGCTGGTGCTGGCCAGTTGTTCTGCTACCGCGTGCAGGTTGTCGCCGAAGGCCCCGCACAGGGCCCAGGGGCGGTGTGCCCCCTGCAGCAGGCCGTCGACGATCAGCGAGGTGCAACGGTCGGGCGCCGGATCAATATGGGCGGTGAGGTTGACTGCTGTCGGGATCGTGCCGGCGAAGTGATGATCGATATAAAGTACTTCGTTGCCGGCGTCCAGCAGACGGAGCAGGTCGGTTCGATTTGAATCGAGCGAGATGTCGATAACGGTGATCGAACTGTTGGTTGTGTCCTGGAGGCGTCGCAACAGGGCGATGTCGCGTTTGACGCCGGTTATCAGCCGGGCCTCCGGGGCTGGTCTGGTCAGGCGCAGCTGGTGCAGGGCGCAGATGCCGTCGGCGTCACCGTTGAACACATCGTATTGTACACCGCGTTGCTGTCTGCTGAAAGGCATGGAGAAGATCCGTCAGCCGGTGCGCTATAGCACACCGGCTGACCGAGAAGTGTTCACTTAATACGAAAAACCGAGTTCACTGCCGATGTTGGCCAGACTGAAGACAACCATGAAAGCCGTATCGGTCGGCGTATACTGGGTGGCGAATTCGACCGACCAGCAGAGTGCCTGGTAGATCAGAGCAAAGTCGGCCTCGTTGGTCTCGCCTTCGGAGATCGAATGCTCGAACGACAGCTCGGTTCGCCAGTTGGCCGCCAGATAGGTGGAGAGCGTGCCGTTGATCTGTTCGTCGTTGGAGCCGTCGTCGAAGTAGTACTCGAGCTCGAAGAAATCGCCACGATCGTTGGAGTAATAGGTTTCGAAGAAGTGGCGGACGAAGCCTTCGCCGTAGACGTCGAAATCGGTGCGATAGTCGAAGAACAGCCGTTCGATGGGCTGCAGCCGCACTTGCAGGTTGACGGCCGAGAACGGTTCGTCGGAATCGTCGTCGAGCAGGCTGTAGGACTGACTGATTGAGGCATAGGCGAATTCCCGATCCTCAATCTCGCCGTCGAACAGGTTGAAAAAGTTGTCGATACCGTAGGTGATGCCGTTTTCTTCGCCGATCCGGTCGATGCCGTCGAAGCGTGGCAAATCGTCCTGGTCGATGTCGGGCACGAAGTCGTATTCGACAAACGGGCGGACCTGGTGATTGAGGCTTCGGCCTTCTCCGCCTTCAAGCGGGAAGGCCCGCATCAGCGTGGTCCCCACTTCGGCGTTGAAATCGAACAGGGCCCGGTTCTGGGTGGTGTCCTCGGTCCACTGGGCATCCCCGTATTCCTGGACGACGTAGAAGGTATCCCGGAGGCCGATCTCGGCTCGGGACTCCAGGTACTGGCTCAGGGGGACCGGCGCGCTCAGGCGGGGGTAGAGATCGACCCGGTGGCCGCCGACACCTTCTTCGCGCCAGAAATTGTAATAGGAGGAATCCCAGGATAGGGTGAAATCGCCGAAGCTCTCCAGGGGCAGGGTGCCGGTGTAGTCGACGGACGGCAGGTTCCACAGGGGGCTGTTGCCGCTCGTGTCATCGCGCACATCGTTGATGGCCAGCAGTTCGGCGGCGAGCGAGGTGCTGCCCCAGGCTTTCTGGACGCCCAGTGTGTTGGTGCGCTGGTCTTCCGTCTTGCTCTCCAGGCTGCGGCCGAAGGAGCCGAGGAATTTCTCGTTGGTTTTGGTAAAGCCGGTCATGCCGGTGTTGAACTCGGTGAGGTAATCGCGGTCGGAAACGATGTCCACATCGAGACGCGTCATCCAGCCGTTGGCGAAATCCTGATCGGCCTTACCGCGAAACCAGTAACGGTCCTGATTATCGTGGGTGAACTCGGTGTCGGCATAGTAGGCCGTCTCCGATTCGTCGCTCAATTCGTCGTGCAGGTAGTTGCCCATGAACAGTCCGCGATCGGTTTCGCTCTTCACGTAGCGGAACTCGAGTCCGGGCATGTAGCCGCGGTCGCTGTAATACTGGGTATAAACGGTGAGGTCGGTGGAGTCGGAGATATTCCAGAAAAAGGGGAGATTGAAACCGAATCCGCTGTTTTCGCTGGAGAGCAGCTCCGGCAGCAGAAAACCGGTTTCCCGCTTGTTCTTGGCCGGGATGACCATCCACGGAGAGTAGAGCAGCGGCACGTCCTTGACGCGGAATCGAGCATGCTTGAGCACGGCATAGCCGTCCTGCTCGATTACCGCATCACTGGCGGCGAAACTCCAGGGCGCGGTTTCATCGGCCTCGACTTTACAGGTGATCACCCAGCCATTTTGGATGTGATAGGTCTTAAATCCGGTCTTCTCGACGACCTCGCCTTCCAAATGAAGATCGTGTTCCTTGCGGATGATGGTGGCTTGTTTGAATACGCCGGTCTCCTGCTCCAGGTTGACTTCGCCCTGGTCGGCGTAGAGCTGTTCGTCATCGGTGATGACCGAGACGTTGCCGCGGGCCTTGATGGTATTCAGGGCGATGTCGTATACCGCCCAATCGGCGGTGATGGTAATTTCCGTGCGATAGTTCGGTTCGCTCTCTTCCGCGAGGTCGGCAGGGGTGATTTCGGTCGGTTCCGGTTCCTCTTCGAGCAGCGACGACCAGTCGGAGAACTCGGAGCGAACTTTGGGGCTCGGCGGCGGCAGCTGCTTGCGTTTGACCAGGACGATGTTGCCTTCGGCGACGATGCTGGCCGGTTGATCGAAACGGGTCAGCTTGTCGGCGGTGATATCCCATTCTTCGGTGGCCACGGATTCGGCGGCCGATAGATTCGGCGGTCCGGGGACAAACAGAAGCATCGCCGACAGGAAGACAACGGATGATCTGACTATGCCTGGCAGATTCTTGGTCACGGTACACTCCTTTTGCAAAGACAGAAAATCGAGCCCGGAGGTTATCTATCAGTATTGACCACGCCGTGTCGCGCCGACGGAGACCCACCTCCCCTCAAGCTCCGAAATGTACGGGTCGGCCAGCGTGGTGTCAAGCCAAAAGTAATAGTTTTGCCTTGATAATATCGTGCATTTGTTTTAATTTTCGAAGGATTCACCGCTTATGACAGAACCGGCACTCCATTTCCGGAGGCAGTGGAGCCATTGCTCTGGAACGGGGTCATCTCAGGCGGTCGAAAGCAACCGGTGAGAAAGGGTATGAGGTCAGTGCCGAACCCGAAACGGGTAAGCACGCCTGGCGCAATGCCGCCACCGGTCAAGAGAGCATGATGAGCAGCTCCAACGAGTTGAGCAGAGGTTGCCTGCTGCTTGTTTCGTGCCGGAAATGTGACGATACGGCCTGGCCGGCGAGGCCACTTCAGGGGGCTTTTCGACCCCTCTGAAAGGGACAGATCACGCCGACAGCGCCGTACCGGCAGATCGAGCGGCGATCAATTCGCCGCTTTGCCAACAGATTGTGGTATCGGATCGACGACGCTTCCGTGAAGGAGCCGTCGATCTGACATCCGTAAGGTGTCGGTGTCCGTCTTGCTCAACGGGACAACCGAACAAAGGAATGTTATGGCGGAGTCCAACCAAGACCAATCCCCCAAGTCTAAGAAATCAGAAACGAAAAAAGCAAAAGCCACCACCGGAGCCTGGTGGAAAAGCCCCCTGCTCAACGATGAGCCGACGCAGGCGGAGACCTCGACAGCACCGGAACCAGCCGTTTCCACCGAGCCCTCCGCAAAGAGCGAGGAGCCGGCGGCTCCGAAGCGGGCGAAGCGGCCGTCTCGACGGGGCGGCCGAAAAAAATCAAGTTCTGCACCTGCCGGTGACAAGCCTGCCGTCGAAAGCGAGGTGGCCGGCCCGCAAGGCGATGATCGCAAGTCAGCAGCAGTACCTGTTGCCGGTCCCGACAGCGACTCTGTTGCGTCTCCCCCCGACCACACCACGAACCCTGATCCTGACTCCGTGACCGAATCGGCGCCTGGACAAGGGGGCGACGGAGAGGCCCCCAAGGAAGAGCGGCGCAGCCGACGCAGCAGGGGACGTCGAGGTGGGCGACGCAAGTCCGGCAAGGCCAAAACTGATCAGGCTGCAGCTGAACGACAAAACGAGGCAGCACCCCTGGTGGCGGAAGAAAACGAGGTCGAGGAGGAGGACGAATCCGAGATCCCAGCGCCCGAACCGGGCGGAACGGGACGCAAGCCCGTGGTCAAATTGCTGATCAATGCCGATGAGCCCGAAGAGTGTCGGTTGGCCCTGCTCGAGGACGGCCGGCTCGAATCCCTGTACGTCAGCAGTGTCGGCCGGGTGCAGACCCGTAACAACATCTACAAGGGGCGGGTGATGGCCATCGAGCCGAACCTGCAGGCCGCGTTTGTCGATTACGGAACCGAGAAGAACGGTTTTCTCACCTTCGGCGAGATCCACCCCGAATACTATCGGCAGAATCTCTCTGCCGAAGTTCGCTCCCTGGTGGAGCAGCAGCAGTGGAAGAAGTTGAGCATCTCCGACGTACTGGAAAAAGGCCAGGAGATGTTGGTCCAAGTGGTCAAGGAAGAAGTCGGCAAGAAAGGCGCCAACTTGACGACGTATCTGTCGCTGCCCGGCCGCTGCGTGGTCCTCATGCCCGGTTCCGAGTCGGAAGGGGTCTCCCGCAAGATATCCGGAGAAGAGCGGCGCAACGAGCTGCGCGAAATTATGAACTCGCTGCAGATCCCCGAGGGTATCGGCTGGATCGTCCGCACCGCCAGCGTCGATATCACCAAGACCGCCTTGACCCGTGATGTCCGCTATCTGCTCAGACTGTGGCGGGAGATCAAGGAGAAGGGGCAGAAGATGGACGGCGTCGGCCTGTTGTATCAAGATCACAACTGCGTCATGCGCTTTCTGCGAGAACACTTTGATCCCGACATCCAGGAAATCCTGGTCGACGATGAAGCCGCCTTGGAAAAGGTCGAAGAATTCGTCGAGATGTTGCCGGCCAAGCAGCGCACGGTCAAGGTCAAGCTGCACCGGGGCGCTCGGCCGGTCTTTAATCATTACAGTGTCGAAGACCAGATCGAGTCCATCTACCAACCCCGGGTCAGCCTGCCTTCCGGGGGGTCCATCGTTATCGAGCCTACCGAGGCGCTCGTCTCCATCGACGTGAATTCGGGTTCGACCGGCAAAGGCCAGAATTTCGAGGAGACCATCTTTCAGGCGAACATGGAGGCGGCCACCGAATTGGCCCGCCAACTCCGGTTGCGCGACCTGGGCGGTCTGATCGTCGTCGATTTCATCGACATGCGCAGCAGCAAGC
>JAUVWB010000406.1 GCA_030604345.1 Desulfofustis sp.
ACCAAGCATCATCAGGCCTATATCAATAACCTCAACGGTGCCTTGAAAGATCATGCCGCCCTGCAGCAATGGGAGGTGGAGCGGTTGGTCGGGCAACTGGACCAGGTCCCGGAGACGATCCGGACGGTTGTCAGAAACCATGGCGGCGGCCACGCCAATCATTCCTTTTTCTGGCCGCTGTTGAAAAAAAATGTACCCCCGAATGGTCCGGTTGTTGATGCGATCATAAAAAAATTCGGCAGCTTTGAAACGTTTAAAAAGAGTTTTTCGGAGATCGCCGTCAAGCTCTTCGGCAGCGGCTGGGCTTGGCTGACGGTGCACAACGGTGCGTTGGAACTGATGGCCACGCCCAACCAGGATAACCCGCTCACCCAGGGAAAACAGCCGCTCCTGGGCATCGACGTCTGGGAGCACGCTTATTATCTGCTGTACCAGAATCGCCGACCCGATTACGTGGACGCATTTTTCAACGTGATCAACTGGGAACGAGTCAATGACCTGTTCCTTGCCCATTCCCGATAAGTCCTCACGGAACGGCGCGCTTCGTGCCGCCGTTCCGCGCTTCCCTGACCCATCGTCTGTCAACTCCCTTGCCTCTGCCCGATCGGCATCTGCTATGGCACGACACGCAAGCCGTCATTACCCCTCTGAGCCGGTTGAAAAGCCAATGAAATGGAGTGATTGAAGATTCCAGCGGAATTTCATGAACCAGTTACGATCATGGTGGAAAAGTGAAAATAAAGTGATTACCTTGGTGCTGAAATTCCTTTAACCGACTGGAGGTGTACCCATGCGTATTCTTCTGTATCTGGCTACCAACCTTGCTATCCTCATCCTGCTGGGAACGGTGATGAGCATTCTTGGGGTCGATACTCGCTCCACATCCGGCCTGCTGGTTTTCGCCGCGCTGTTCGGAATGGGCGGATCTTTCATCTCACTGGCCATGTCCAAGTGGATAGCCAAAAAGGCGACCCGCGCCCAAGTCATCGACCAGCCGACCAACCCGACCGAACGATGGCTGATGGATACCGTGCGCCGCCAGGCCGAGCTGGCTGGGATCGGCATGCCCGAAGTGGCAGTCTATCAGGCCCCGGACATGAACGCCTTTGCCACCGGCATGAAGCGCGATGACGCGCTGGTGGCGGTCAGTACCGGCCTGTTGCAGAATATGAGCAAGGACGAGGTGGAAGCGGTTCTGGCCCATGAAATCAGCCATGTGGCCAATGGCGATATGGTAACCATGGCACTGATCCAAGGTGTGTTGAACACCTTTGTCATCTTCCTTTCCCGTATCGCCGCCTCCATCATCAACAATTTCCTGCGTCAGGACGAAGAGGGTGGCGGACTCGGTTTCATGGGCTACATGGCGGTGACCATCGTCCTCGAACTGGTCTTCGGCCTGCTCGCCTCGATCATCGTCATGTGGTTCTCGCGCCGGCGTGAGTTCCGGGCCGACAGCGGCGCCGTGCAACTGGCCGGCCGGCAGAAAATGATCGACGCCCTGCGCCGGCTGCAGGCGCACCATGAGCCGTCGCGGCTGCCTGAACAGATGGCGGCGTTCGGCATCCGTCCTCGGGAAGGCGGTCTGACTGCCCTGTTTCGCAGCCATCCGCCGCTTGAGGCGCGGATTCGGGCGCTGCAGAGCGGCCAATAGCCATCTTCGCACGAACCTCGTGACAGCAGAGGCGGCCCCGGTCATGCCGGGCCGCCTCGTTGCTGAAAACAGGTAAGAGTCCCTTATCGGCAGGATGATTTCATGACCCAGTCCATCCGACAGACGCTGAAGCGCGTTTTCGGATACGACGGATTCCGTCCGGCTCAGCAAGAGATCGTCGAATGTGTGCTAGCCGGTAACGATTGTTTCGTCCTGATGCCCACCGGTGGCGGCAAATCGCTCTGTTATCA
>JAUVWB010000035.1 GCA_030604345.1 Desulfofustis sp.
AGGCGATATGGGCACCCGCCTTGGCCACCGAATCGGCCGACTGTTCCGGAATCCGATAACCCGATGCGTACGCCGTCCCCACCGCAAACACCGAGGCCAAGGCCACCAAAGAAATCGTCTTTTTCATGCCATCCTCTCCTCTCTCGCGTTGACTGTCGACCTGCCTGCAGTACCGGCAGGCATCCTCACATCCGTATCTTCCCCTGCAACAGCCTCAGGGTATGCCAAGCTTGCTCAGTTCCTCGTGCAACTCCCCCTCCATGACCATGGCCTTGCCGCTGCCATCGCGCACGACAAAAGTGACCAGCGCATCGGCCACGCACTCCTTGGTCTGTTTGAGAACTATTTCCTGTCGCAACACCGCACTCTTGTTACCCACCCGTTCCAGGGCGGTGGAGACCAGCAGTGTTTCCCCGACACCAACGGCCTTGCGGTAATTGACATTGATGTTGACCACAAGAAAGATCCTCCCGCTTCTGGCCCAGCGCTGCAGATCTATTTTCGATTCCAGCTGGGCCCAGCGATCCTCTTCGAAAAATTCCAGGTAGCGGGCGTTGTTCACGTGGCCATAGAAGTCGGCATGATAGCCGCGAACCTTGATTTCCGTCAGATACTCAGTCATCGATTCGTACCGTGCAAGAAACAAGGCGGCCCGACACAGGCCGCCGCTTGGATTGTCCCAACCGTTCAGGCATCCTTACCGAACGCGGCAAGAAACGTCTTCAACAGGTCCGGATTATTCGTTTTGATTTTTCCGGTCAGAAAATCCCCCATGCCCGGCCGATAACCCTCTTCCCAGATCTTGAGAAAGAAATCCGCACTCGTCTTACAGACGCAATCCGCCGCTTCGATGGTGCGGCCATCTTCGACACGGCACCGTCCGGGCGACAGCACAACCGTCTTCTTGATATCGTCCAGGGAAAAATAGTAGCTGACCGGCGCCTTGACCGCCGAGGCATGGAACTGTTCCGGCAGCGTTGCGAAGATTTGCTCAATCATGACCGTCTCTCAGCGTGCGTTTATTTTCTCCACCAGAACCGGAACCAGTTTGGTCAGGTCGGCCACCGCCAGCACATCGGCCACGTCTCCGATCGGCGCGTCGCGATCGGTGTTGATGGCGATGATGAAATCGGATTTCTTCATCCCGGCCAGGTGCTGGATGGCCCCGGAAATACCACAGGCCACATAGAGTTTGGGGGCTACCGTCTGTCCGGTGGTTCCCACCTGTCGGTCATGTTCCGCCCATTCGGAGTCGACCACCGGTCGGCTGGCGCCGTATTCACCGCCGAGGGCTTTGGCCAGATCAGCGATCAGGGAGATGTTTTCGGCCTTGCCGATACCTCGCCCGGCACTGACGATCACCTCCGCCTTGCTCAAGTCGATACCGCCGGCCTCGGCCGCTTCGTAACCGAGGAACTCGACGCGGTCGGCACCATCGATCTGCACTTTTTCCACACTCGGGGAACCAGACGGTGGTTCGGACAAGCCGAAGGCGCCGGCCTGCAGGGTCAACACCGCTCCCGTGGTCTTGACGGCCACGGTGCGTCGCAGCTTGGCGTTGCACACCGGCACCACCGGGGTGTTATCGACATAGTCCACCACCTCCGAGACCTGGGCGAAGCCGAGCGCGCAGGCGATCCGGGGAGCCAGGTCCCAGCCATAACTGGAGTGACTGAAGACCACCAGATCGGGCTGCTCCTTTTCGATGACGGCAAGCAACAATTGTTTATGAACACCCGGCCGATACTCCCCGTGCGCGGCGGCATCGGCCAGATACAGTTTGCCTGCATAGGGCGGCAAGGCCGCCTCCGAACCGACCATGAACATGACATGGTCGCCGCCAACCCGCGCGGTAAAGCCAAGCAGATCGCCGATTGAGCCGAGCACCTTGCCATCCCCATATTCTGCAACGAGTAAACTTATCATGGCTGCCCTCCTACCCCAACACGGCGGTCTTTTCCATGATGATCTGAATGAGCCGGTCGGCCAATTCGGCCGGCTCTCCTTCGAGGATCAGGCCGCCTCCCTTTTTTTCCGGGAAATAGACCTTGGCAGTCTGCTGCCGCGGCTCTGCCTGGAGCAGATCGCTGACCGGCAGGGAAAGCAGCTCCTTTTTCTTGGCCTTCATGATATTCGGCAGGGTCGGGTAACGCGGCGTATTGAGGCCCAACTGGCAGGTGACGACCGCCGGCAGGGTGACCGCCACCCTGGCCTTGACTCCGCCCTCGAGTTCACGTTTCAGCTCCAGCTTGGTGCCGGCCAGGGAAAAGCCGACCACGGTTGACACGCCGGCCATATCGAGCATCTCCGCGACCAGGATACCGACCTGAGCACTGCCGCGGTCCTGCGATTGCATGCCGGTCAGGATCAGGTCAAACCCCTTGTCTTTGGCAAACTCGCTGATGATCCCCGCTATCTCCAACGGCTCACGCTGGCTCACCTCGTTGTCCACCACCTGGACGCCACGATCGCACCCCATGGCCAGGGCCTTTTTAATCGCTTCCTTGACCTTATCGGGACCGATGGAGAGCACGGTGATATCGGCATCTCCGCCCTGTTCCTTGACCAGTACCGCCTGCTCCACGGCGTATTCGTCATATTCGTTCAGGCGCCAGGCCAGATCGGCAGTGTCATACCACCGGCCGTCGGCAGCCACTTTGAACTTTGATTCCATGTCCGGAACCTGCTTGATACACACCAGAATCTTCATAGCTTCCTCCTTTCAGGACCTGCTCTCAGACAGACAATCGGCCAGGACTTCGGCAATATCCTTGGGCCGCAACGATCCGTCGGCATCGGCGCCTTTGACGCCATCCTCAAACATGGTCAGGCAGAACGGGCAATTGGACAGCAGCTGCGGAGCTCCGGTGGCCAAGGCCATCTTGACCCGTTTGACATTGATCCGTTCGCCGATTTTTTCCTCGGCCAGGATGCGCCCGCCGCCGGCGCTGCAGCAAAACGCCTCGTCCCGGCACTTTTCCATTTCCACGATGCGCCCGCCGGCGGCCCCAATGAGCTCACGCGGCGGCTGATAGATGTCGTTGTGCCGGCCCAGATAACAGGAATCGTGATAGGTACAGGCAAAATCTCGACCCGTCAGCGACAGCTTGCCGGCCCCAACCAACTCGGCAAGGAAAACCGGGTGGGGCTGAACCTTCACCTCGAGACCCAGGTCCCGATAATCCTTGGCCAGCGTGTTGAAACAATGGGGGCAGGTGGTGACGACCTTGGACGCACCGCTTTGCTTGATGGCCTCGATATTTTCGGCGGCCAGCGTCTGGTAGAGATACTCGTTGCCCATCTTTCGCATCGGCTCGCCGCAGCACTTCTCCTGTTTGCCGAGAATGCCCACCTTGACCCCGGCCGCCCGGCACAATGCAACAAAGCTCTTGGCCACGGCGATGTTGCGCTTGTCAAAGGAGGCATAGCAGCCGACAAAATAAAGCACGTCAAGATCGGCACCGGACCCGCTTGTCTCCAGCCCGAGCCCCTCCGCCCAGTCACCCCGGGAAGCATAGCCGCTGCCAAGAGGATTGCCGTTGACCTCGGTCTGCTCCATGGCCGTCATCACCTCGTCACCGGGAAACTCTCCTTCCATCAACACCAAAGCCCGACGCATCTCGATGATCTTGCCCACATGTTCGATACTGGCGGGGCAGATTTCCTGACAGGCCCGGCAAGTGGTACAGGCCCAAAGGACATCCTTGCCGACGGTGGCGATCAAATCACGGTCGGGCTGCTGAAAAGCTGTTTCGCCGATCTGATTGACCAGCTTCATGGGCGACAGAGGTTTACCGGTGGCATACGCCGGACAGCGATCCTGACACCGTTTGCAGAGAGTGCAGGCATCGGCGTCGAAGATGTCCTTCCAGGTCAGATCGGCAACCTCGGTGGCCCCGAACTTCTCGACCTCTTCGTTTTCCAGATCGAGCGTGACCAGTTTGCCTTTCGGCCCTCGATCGATAAAGAGGTAATTGGCACTGGTGGTGAAAATATGACGGAATTTGCTGGAGGGGATGACGGCGATAAAGCCCACCGCCAGAAACAGGTGCAGCCACCACAGCACCCGATGCAACACCAGCAAACCGGGTTCACCGATGCCGGTCATGGCCTTGGCGAAGAGCAGTCCGACGGGTGACCACGCTGCCAGCGGCGTCCCCATTTCGGTAACGGCGATACGGGCCCCCTCGATGACGAAACCGGTCAGCAGAATGGCAAACAGCAGCCCGTGCATCAGCGCATCGTCCGGCCCGGTGAGCAACCCTTCGGGCCGAAACAGGTACCGTCGCACCAGCAGCCCGGCAAGCATTATCAAGGCGATCAGGCCGGCCAGATCGAGCACCAGCGAAAACCAGAGGTAGAAAGTCCCCTTGAGAAACACCAGATCAAAGAGCGGATCGGTGAAATCGGCTTGGATGAAAACCAAGGTGGTACCGATGGCCAGCAGCACAAACCCCCAGAAAAAAAAGGCATGAAACAGCCCCGGCCAGGGGACGCGCATGACTTTTTTCTGGAAGAACGTATCGGTGAGCATGGCACCAATACGCTCACCCAGATTATCCAGTCTGCCCAGCGGTCGTCCCAGCCGATAGACGATCCGGCGCCGAAGAAAAGCCCGCACCAGAACCACCATCGCAGCCACCGCCAACAGCTACATCGGCACCTAGTTCAACGCTCCCTGTCCGACATTCCAAGAAATCTCTCGGGTATACTCCATGGCTCTCTCCATTGTCAGGGTGCCCTCGCCTGATGACCGCTTCGGCCGAAGACCGCTCGTCCCTTTATAAATGTTGTTTACGTTAAGGTCAAGACAAAAGAATAGCTCTTCTTTCCGGCTCCGCTTTCTCCCTTTAATCTGGGGAAATTTGCCTTGCTTTTTTGTTTGACAGGGGATCGGCGCCCATGCTATCTTGACCGTGAAAGTTACGTAAAGGTAAAATGTCCGAGCCTCGCCGTCGGCCCCGCCCGGACGAAAAAACACAGCCCCTCAGAAACAGCGGACCTACCGGCCGGTACACCAGTCTTCTTCGAGACCGGTCATGCCCGGCATCGACAGCCATGGCCGGCAAGACGTGTCAAGGCGAGGATATCTCATGACCCGGAAAACGATCAAACCGGTACAGATTGGCGAGTTGGCAAAGCAACTCGGCATAACGACCAGAACCATCCGTTATTACGAAGAAATCGGTCTCATGGGCAAATCGGACCGACTCGGGGGCAGCACCCGGATGTACGACAAGGATGATATCCTGCGCCTCAAGTTCATCTTGAAAATGAAGGCGATGGGCGTCTCGCTGAAAGAGATCCAGGAACTCTCCGAAATCTTCGATATCAACGACCAGGACTTTTCCACCATTACGCCCAAACTCATAGAAATTCTTGACCAGCATATCGCCAGGGTCGATGAAAAAATGGCGAAGCTCTCGTCCCTGCGCAACGATATTGTCAACTATCGGGTTCGGATCATGGATCTACTGAAAAATGGCCACGCCGCCTGATCGTGTCTTGAGGCCTGCGCTGCCGACTCCGTTTACCCATCTACGGGGAGCTTGAAGAACTCGAAATTTCGTTCAAGATTGAGTTGCGCAATAACATTGCGCCGCAATCATATATGATATTCATAAGATAAAACGTGATTGCGCAACGAGGAGATGGGGCGAAATGGCACCTTTTCAAGGTTCCCTTACGTCGTTTCAACAGATAGCAACAAAGAGGTAATTTGCAGCTTCTCCGTCGGACCATTCATGCACCAGATTTTTTTTGCAGAGGGTGGCTAGAGACTGCATATTCCGCTTGTTTTTCTACCTTATCTGAGTTATAGGTTGCGCGTGTTCCTAACGAATATCAGATCAGTTTTACCGCATCTCGTCACCTGTCTTGCAGGGTCTCTGCAATCTCGTTGCCGACAAGGATTCTGACTGGTTATCTCAGCTGGAACAATACATGTGGATTCTCCATTAGCCATGATCTGCTGCTGAATCTTCGGATTCTCGACCCATCTGCTCGACGGCAGTTACGTTGGGAGGCTGGGAACACCGGAGCGGGCACACGTGGTATGGAGGATCGTATCAATCCGTCAGCCTGGAAGAACCGGCTGATGCCGCCTTCCGGCACCGGGAGACGGCGCATGAAAAAAGGGTCACTAATTGCCCACACACACAGGAGTATCAGTAATGTCAGAAGGAACAGTGAAATGGTTTAATGATGCAAAGGGTTTTGGCTTTATCGAGCAAGACGGAGGTCAGGATGTTTTTGTGCATCATTCCGCTATTCAAGCAGATGGCTTCCGGACCCTCGCCGAGGGTGAGCGGGTGAGATTCGAGATTGTCGACGGAGCGAAAGGACCGGCAGCCAAAAACGTGCAGAAAATTTAACGGGCAATGCTAGTTATACCGGTTTGGGCAGCTACAGAAGCACCTGCCCGGCCGCTGCGGAAGCGGTTATCTGTAACCGTCTCCTGATCCGCATCGAAGGGGGGCGGCCTCATGGCTGCTCCCTTTTTGTTTGCCACCAACTCTGCGGCCCAAATCTTCGGGCAGGTACAACCCTGTCCAGGACCCAGCTAGTTGCCAGCCCGGCGGGAGTGATATCGAAGGCCGGATTGGCCACCTCGCTGCGTTCAGGCACACACCGGCAGTAATCGCAAGCACCGCTCACCCCTCTGATCTCCTGAGCATCCCGTTGTTCTGTGGGAGTGGCCTCGCCGTTGGGACAATCCGGACCAACGGTGGAATCCGGCGCCACCACGTAGAACGGTATCCGATGATAGCGGGCGGCAACCGCCGAAGCATAAGTGCCGATCTTATTGGCGAAATAACCGTTCGCGGCAATCCGGTCACTCCCGACCATAAACCGTTGCACCATCCCTTCTTGGCGCATCAGAGACGGTGCAGCGGAGTCATCGAACCACCTCAATCGTTCCGCCAGGCAAGGGCCAGCGCCAAGGTCTCAACCAGTGCCACCGTGGCTTGACGCGGGCTGGCACCATAGCTGAGGACACCGTCTCGGTGCCCGCCCATGACCAGGACCCGGCTTCCCGCCGCTTGCGCTGCATAAAAGAGCCGCTCCACCTCAGTGGCCATGGCGACCGTACCGTAAAGCGCCTCGGGAACTGTCGTCAACAGCCCCAGCTCATCGCTCCGCTCCCAGATTTCCGGGCAATGTCCGTGAACGACGCACTGCACCTCCGGGTCCAATCGGTAGATCTGACCATGGGTCAAGGCCTCCGATGACGGGGGAACCGCACCCTGGGCAGCAACGCTGTTGGCAGCCGGATCCCATCCGGTGACCAGGGCATAGTGCTTGGCCGCCAGAGCGGGATGACCGCCGGTTTGGGTGCCGGTAATGACAAACCCGTCAATGCCGTCCCGCCGATAACGACCACTGATATTGCCGTACCCATAGCCGCCGTAGCGATCGGCCGACTGGCCGATGAGCTGCAAGCGATGCAGGATTCTACGCCAGGACTCGATCTCCCGAATGGCATCAGCACTCGGACAGTCATCCCGCTGTTCAAAAGACACATGAAACTTACTGACGCCCTCTCGTCCTGGCCAAGCGCTGCCCATCATTTCCCCTCAGCCCTCACCAAACAGATCCAGCCTCCGGTGCTGCAACGCCGGGAACCGTTGGCGAACCCGCTGTACTTCCTCGAGATCGAGATCGGCGACGATGGTCGTGACCCCATCGCCTGCCTGAGCGACGACCACGCCCCAGGGGTTGATCACCATGCTGCGGCCGTACAACAGGTGTTCGGGGGGAGCTGCACCCCACTGGCCGGCGGCGACGACCCAACACAGGTTCTCGATGGCCCGGGCCCGCAGCAGGACCTCCCAGTGATCCCGGCCGGTCTGCAGGGTAAAAGCGGCCGGCACCAGCAGAACCGTCGCGCCGTGGCTCACCAGACGGCGAAACAGCTCGGGAAAGCGGAGATCATAGCAAGTCGCCATACCGAAGACCACGCCATCGATAGTGAAGGTAGCCACCGCATCGCCGGGGGTAATCAGGTCCGATTCGCGGTAACAGAGCCCGCCCGGGCTCTCCACGTCAAACAGATGAATCTTGCGGTACGAGGCGATAATCGTACCGGCGGGATCAAGAACGACCCCGGTATTGTACAGACATTCACCCGCTTTCTCCAGGAAGCTGCCGATATGGAGATACATCCCGTAGGAACGGGCCAGTTCTCGAAAACGGGGCAGCCAGCCGGTCTCGACCAGAGGCTTCGCGTGTTCACGTTTCGCCTGCTCCGGCCCGATGAAATCAAAATGCTCGGGTAGCAAGACCAGACGGGCGCCGGCTTCGGCAAGCGTCACGATGGTCGCTTCGGCGGCACGCAAATTGGCCTCCCGGTCATCTCTGCTGTTGAGCTGGGCACACCCGACTCTCATCGCACGCATCTCCCTTGTTATTTGTTATATCCAGGGGTTGCTTACAGGTTCCACAGATACCAGAGTGTACCCGAAAAGAAAACCCCGGCGCTGATTAACGCGTTCTGTTTCAACAAGCCAGGGGGCAACCGGCCACTGCCGGTTGCCCCCTGGCTGTTTCGATATTTGAAGGCAGCTCAGACTTTGAAGCCGCCGACGATGGTGTTCAACTCGCCGGCCATCTTCTGCAGGTTCTTGGAACTCTCCTCCACCAGTTTGCTGCTCCGGTTGATGGCCTCCGCCGCCGCATTGACCTCCGAAATGTCCTTGGAAATGTCGTTGGCCACAATCGAACTCTGGCTGACGTTCTCGTTCACCTCCTGAATGCCCTGGCTGGCCTGGGTGATATTGTTGGCTATCTCCTGGGTCGCCGCCGTCTGCTCCTCCACCGCCGTGGCGATCGTCGCCACAATGTCGTTGACGCCGCTGATCACCGTCGAAATCTGATCGATCTCCACCCCCGTCGACTGCGTCGTTCGCTGCACCTCTTCGATCAGGTTCTTGATGTCCAGCGTCGCTTCCGCGGTCTGCTTGGCCAACTCCTTGATCTCGTTGGCTACCACCGCAAACCCCTTGCCCGCCTCACCGGCCCGCGCCGCCTCGATGGTGGCGTTCAAGGCCAGCAGGTTGGTCTGTTCCGAGATCTCAGTGATCGTCTCCGTCACCCGACCGATCTTCTCCGCCGCCTGCCCAAGTTCCCCCATCTTGCCGGCGGCGTTCTCCGCCTGCCGCACCGCGTCGGTGGAAACGCTGCGCGCTTTCTCCGCATTCTCTGCAATCTCGTTGATCGTCGAAGTCATCTGCTCGGAGGCTGCCGCCACCATGTTGGTATTGGTCGCCGATTGCTCCATCGCCGCCGCCACGTTGTTCAGATTAGCGCTCATCTCTTCCGCCGCGGTCGCCACGTTGCGGGCCCGCTTCGAGGTATCCTCGGCACCGCTCGACAACTCCCCGGCAATCGACAGCAGATCCGTCGACGAGCTACCCACCACTGACGAGTTTTGGGCTATCCGCTTGATAATGCCCTGCAGCTTCTCAATGAAGGTGTTGAACCACAAGGCCATCTCACCCACTTCGTCTTTCGACTTCACCTGCAGACGCATGGTCAGATCGCCCTCGCCCTCGGCGATATCCTTCAGGCCGGCCACCGCCTGATTGATCGGACGCACGATCGACAGCGCCGCAAAAAACACCAGAACCGCCGTCACCGCCACCGCAATCACGGCCACCATCATGATCAGGTTGCGAATGGACGCTGAAACCGCAAGAAAGTCCTCGGAAGTCTGGGTCGCCCCGATGAACCACGAGGCTTGGGTCACCGGTGCGTAACCGGCTAC
>JAUVWB010000177.1 GCA_030604345.1 Desulfofustis sp.
GATCCCATCGCTTCCCGGCTTCCAGGATGGCCTCTTCCAGGTCCAAGACCAGTCGGCACAACTGGCTACCTATCTGCTTGCCCCATTCTCTGCCGGTCGACGTTACCTCGACGGCTGCGCTGGTCTCGGCGGCAAGACCACCCACCTTGCCGAACTGGTTTCCTCGCAGGACTCCGCGATCATGGCACTGGAACCCGACCCGGGGCGTTTCCGGTTGCTCCAGGAAAATCTGGCACGCTGCCGCTTCAAGACCACCGTTTCGGTACGAATGCAGACCCTGGAAGATTTTTGCCGATCCTGCACCAGCCGCTTCGACGCGGTGCTGATCGATGCCCCGTGTTCCGGGACCGGAGTCATCGGTCGCCAACCTGACATCCGCTGGAATCGCAGGGAGGAAGAGATACCCCGCTACCAGCAGAGACAACGTGATCTCCTCAAGCATGCCGCTGCCCTCCTCGTCCCGGGCGGCATACTGGTCTACGCCACCTGCTCCATCGAACCGGAGGAGAACCAACAGGTGGTAGCCGGATTCCTGCGTGAATTTCCTACCTTCCGGTTAACCGACTGCCGGGATTTCCTCCCCTCGACGGCCCACCAACTGGTCTCTGAGGGCTTTTTCCGCCCCTTGCCGGATCGCGGCCAGGATGGCTTCTTCGCCGCTCGTCTTCTCCGAAAGGGGTAAGGGCAACGCTTTTTTCTTTGCGGTTGTTTTGGCCGTACGGTACATTATTTGCAAATTCCAGTAAGTATAAGATCCTTTCTCATGACCATCACACGACCATGGCGGAAATTAAAAGCACTCTCGATATGGCGATGGAGCGGGCGGCACGGATGGCCGCTGACGCCCCAGATCTGTCAACGGCACAGACGATCCGAGAAAACGGCATGCGCCTGGCCGTCAACTACCTCAACGGCGATCAGCCAAGCCTGCTGACGCTGCTCCAGCAGCAACCGCCCGAGGATCAGATGGAAATGCGCAGCGGCATGGCCACCGTGTTGTTGCGCAACCTTATCTTGCCGCGTGATCAGGACGTGAGCGAAGAGACGTTGCGGAGTTTCAAAGGGATTCAGGAATTGAGCGGCAATGCCGCCGATATCGCCGCCATCTGCTCGGAACTGAAAAAAATTCTTGAACAATACGGAAAACACAAAGACCAGATCAAGCAACAATTCGACGAATCGATCCTCAATCAGCTGAAAATGCAACTTCAGCAGCAGGGGGTCGCCGTCAACGAATCAATGGCCTTGACCCCGACCATGCACCCGCACTACAAAGACGAATGGGCCCGGGTCAGCAGCGACCTGAACGACCAGTACCATCACGCCCTGGATCAGCGCAAGACCCTTATCGCCCGACGCTTCAACCTGTAGCAGGACGCTTTTGCCCCGGACGACAACCATCATGGACTACCAGGCACGGCGGAACCACCTCCAGGAACGGTTGCAGCGGCGAAAGATTGATGCGGTTCTGATCAGCCAACCGGACAACCGCCGATACCTGAGCGGTTTTACCGCCCGCGACCACGGCATCGAGGAAAGCTCAGGAGCGCTGCTGGTAACAGCGACCGGAAAAACCTGGCTGCTCACCGATAGCCGTTATCAATTGCAGGCCGAAGAAGAGACCGGATTGCCGGCGCTGGTCTATCGGAAAGGATTGGTGCGTCTGCTGGCTCGACTGCTCGCCACCATCGACTGCCAACGACTTGCTTTTGAAAGTCATTACACGCTGCATTCAGTTGCTCTCGCCTATGCCGAGCTAGCGGAAAAAAGACGTATCACGCTGATCCCGATAAAAGGTCTGGTGGAGGCGCAACGCCAGGTCAAAAGCGAGGCGGAACTGTCCCTCATCAGGCACGCCGTGACCCTCAACGAGTCCGTCTTTTCCAGGATCTATTCCGGGCTTTCGGCCGGCATGAGCGAAACCGAAGTAGCCATGGCCATCGAAACAGCCATGCATGAAGCCGGGGCCGAAGGACCCAGCTTCGCCACCATCGTCGCGGCCGGCAGTAACAGTGCCCGGCCGCACGCGGTGCCAACCACTCATCGGATAAAGAGTACTGAGCCGGTTACCATCGATATGGGGCTCATCCTCAACGGCTACTGCTCCGACATGACCAGATCGTTCACCCTTGGTCCTGCCGATGATCGCTACCTCGCCATCCACCGCATCGTTCGGGCAGCTCAGTTGGCGGGACTGGCCGCCATTCGCCCCGGCATCCCCATGAACCATGTGGACCGGGCCGCCCGCAAGGTCATCGAAGAGGCCGGATACGGCCGCTATTTCGGGCAGTCTCTCGGCCATGGCGTTGGTCTCGCGGTTCACGAAGCTCCGAGCCTCTCCCCCCGCAACCGGCGCATTCTCAAAGCAGGTATGGTGGTTACCGTAGAACCCGGTGTCTACATTCCCGGCTGGGGTGGTGTGCGCCTGGAGAATATGGCCGTGGTCCGGGACGGTGGTGTGGAACTCCTCAATCACGATGCAACTGGTCTGGATCTATGAAGCGAAGCGGCCGGCATGTTGCTTCGCTTCTTCCCTTAAAAATCCACGCTTCCCGCTTTCTTCAAGGCCCGGAAGCCTCTGCAGAGGAATACTGAATGCGCCAATTTGTGATCGACGAATTATCACCACTGGAACGCGACAATCTTGACTCGTTCCTGAAACGCTCATTGAAGCCGGGACCGATGACCGGTATCTTCTGGCTCGTTCTTCCCGAAGATCTCTACGGTCCTGCCCAGCGCGGTCATGATGAGTGCGGACCATTCTATTTCGCCGTCGATCTTGGCGAACGTCGGTTGAGTGTCGAGCTACTGGCCCGCAGCACCAGTAACCTGCACTGTACCTGCATCGCCTATGCCACTGATGAGCAGCGGCAGTTCGTCCTTGCTTTTATCGACCGCATGCTCGCCGAAGAACACATCAGGGCTTGAGATGCAAATCGTCACAACGCACAAAAACACCGACTTCGACGCCCTGGCCTCAATCATTGCCGCGACGATGATCTATCCCGGATCGGTCGGCGTCATTCCCACCTCGGTCAACACCAACGTGGCCCGTTTTCTGTCGACGCATAAGACTGCCTTCAATATCGTCCTTCCCCACGAAATCGACCACCAGGACGTCCGGCGGCTGATCGTCGTCGATACCGACCAGTGGCGCCGCCTGGAACGCATGGAACCGTTGCGTCAGCGCAACGACGTGGAGATCCTGCTCTGGGACCACCACCAAAACGGGGGGGACATAGAAGCATCCTGGCGCTGCCAGGATCCGGTCGGAGCCACGGTGACCCTGCTGGTACGGGAGATGAAACGGCGGGACATGGAGCTCAACCCCCTCGTGTCCACGGTTCTGCTGATCGGCCTCTACGAAGACACCGGGCACCTGAGCTTTCCGTCTACCAAGGCGGAAGACGCAGCGGCGGCAGCTTATCTGTTGGCCAACGGCGCCGATCTCAACGTCGCCTCGGTCTTTCTCAATCCCCCGTACGAGGAGGGACACCGCGATATCCTGTTCACCATGATGCAGGGTACCGAACGGTTCGAAGATCGTCACGACACCGTCGGTATCAATATCATCAAACTGGACAGAAAAATTCCTATGCTGGCGGCAATTGTCAGCATGTACCGGAAGATAATCAACACCGATGCCGTCTTTGTCATCTTTGTCAACGACGACAAGAGCAGCACGGTGATCGGCCGAAGTGGCGTCGACCGTATCGATGTCGGAGCCATCCTCGGTGAGTTTGGTGGAGGCGGCCACCCGGCAGCCGGTTCGGCAACCGTCAAACACAGCGATTACCCCCCTGGGCAGATCAAAGAAAAGATCATCGAGATCGTCAAAAATCGCAAGAGCAACAGCGCGACGGTGGCGGATCTCATGTCTTTTCCGGTGACCATGGTTCCCGGATCAACCCCCATGTCTGAAATCCGCAAGATCATGCAACAAAAAAAGATTCGCGGCATTCTTGTGGGCGATGAGCATCAGGTGGACGGTATTATCGTCCTGTGGGATCTGAAGAAGCTCAAGCGGGACAACCAGTGGAAGAGCCCGGTCAAGGCCTTCATGAACCGCAAGGTTACCACTATTCCGCCGGACCTCCAACCATCAGCTGCGGCGCAGCTGATGGTCCAAGAGGATATCGGACACCTGCCCGTGGTTCACGAAGGAAAGGTAATCGGTATCGTGACGAGAACCGACATTCTTACTTATTTTTACGGCATGCTGCCCGAATAGGACTCACCCGACAATCTTTTTTCCGGCTTCAGTTGCCGCATATTTGCACCGTACCGGGCTGTCCACCAATCCCTGCTTTTTCAATGTCGTTATCTGCCCCGAGATCACTTTCACTTCCAACCCCGTGGCCGCTGCTATCTCTTTGGAACCGCACGGATTGACCGCATTGGCGAGTGCCGCGAGAATCTGTTTTTGCTCAGTGCTGATTGTCTGACTATCACCAGCTTGTTTACCCATTTTCCCCTCTTCCTCTCGTTTTCTAGGCTGTTTCTGGCAAGCAGGACAGATGCCGAAAAACTCGACTCGATAACCGGTTATCCGATAGCCATCGGCCGTCACGCTCCTTTCCTGTCCAACCTGCTTCCGATCCAGTTTGATATTGTCGACACGATGGCACCTGAC
>JAUVWB010000047.1 GCA_030604345.1 Desulfofustis sp.
ACCCAGTGCCGGCGGCACTGAAACGGCAAAACCAGCGACAGGAAGCGGTTGAAGCGGTCAAGCGGGTACCGGGAGTACCCAACCGACCAAACCACCGGCAGCAGGCAGCGGCTGAAGCGGCCAGACGGGTACCGGGAGTACCCAACCGGCCGCACCACCCGCCACCGGGAGTGGCTGAAGCGGGAGTAAAGGCAGCGCCGGGAGCGCTGATCAACAGCCCGCCGAGCAACCAGAGGAACAAAAACCCAAGAAGAGCGGCTGAAGCGGTTGACCAACCGTGCGGTCGCACGACAGCCGAAGTGTCGCTGCTGCGGATCGCGGCAGCGACACCGGTCACCTCTTCATCCATCGGCCGTTTACCTGCCAGAACGTCCATCTTCACCTTGAACAAACCGGTCGATGCCTCCGGATCTCATTCAGATCTTCCCCGTCAGCAGCACCCTGCTTCCCGATGATTTCGTCTGCCCGCCAGCCGATGCGCTTCCGCACCTCATCCGGAGCTCGGCCACGCTATCGAGACGCCACCCCTATCTGGCCGATCTCGCTGAAATAGAACTGCAGATCCACGAACTCAACCAACGCCCGCCGGCCTCACCCAAAACCGTCGAACATCTGCAGATCCGACCGGGAGTCACGTTGCTGGAAGTTGGCTGGAACAGCTTGCCGGAACTCATCAATAATCAGCAGATCGAACCGCAAGCTGAATCATCTCTGATTCTGCTGGTCCCGCCGACCGCCACCGCCCCCAGCCGTGCCCTGACCCCCAGCGGCCACCAACTACTGGCCATGAAGATTGCCGTCGAACACCTGGACCCCAAAACCGTAGCCGCCGAAGGCAATGTTCCGGTAGGCGTGATCGATCGGCTCATTACCGCCGCTGTCCGGGACGGTCTGTTGCTCGCACCGGCGCCCGCCCTGGTCCGACCGCCGTCTTTCTTCCCGGCCGAACCGCGCTTTCACCACCGGCTCAGGGCCGATGTTTTCACACTGCAATGGCACATCACCCAGGCCTGCGACCTGCTCTGTCGTCACTGTTACGACCGCAGCAGCAGGACTGCCGTTTCCGCCGATCAGGGGAGGCTGGTCCTCGATCGGTTCTACGATTTCTGCCAGGCCAATCACGTTCGCGGGCAAGTCAGCTTCACCGGCGGCAACCCGTTGCTCCATCGCCATTTTTTCGATCTCTATCGGGGCGCGGCGGAACGCGGCTTCATGGTCGCCATCCTGGGCAACCCGACTGATCGCCAGACCCTCGAATCCCTCGTTGCCCTGACCAAACCGGAGTTCTATCAGGTCAGCCTGGAGGGTCTGCCGGAACATAACGATTTCATCCGCGGCATCGGTCATTTCCAGCGGGTCATGGCCTTTCTCGACGTGGCCCGGGAACTGCGCATCTACACCATGGTCATGCTCACCCTGACCCGAGACAATCAGGATCAGGTGTTGCCCCTGGCAGAGATGCTGCGCCATCGCGTCGATCTGTTCACCTTCAACCGTCTGGCCATGATGGGCGAGGGAGCAGCACTGGCCTCCGCTCCGGTGGAAAATTATCAAACCTTTCTTACGAAGTACCTGCAGGCCGCTGCCGAAAACCCGATCATGAGCCTCAAGGATAGCCTCTTCAACATCATCCTCGACCAGGACGGCCGCCCGCCTGGCGGCGGTTGCGCCGGATTCGGTTGCGGAGCGGCCTTCAATTTCGTCTCCCTGCTCCCGGACGGGGAGGTACACGCCTGCCGCAAGCTCCCCTCCCTGCTCGGCAACCTCCATGAACAGACTCTACTGGAGATTTACCGCAGTCCCCTGGCGGCCGCTTTCCGCCAAGGCAGCTCCGCCTGCCGCCCCTGCCCCCTGCGTCCGGTCTGTCGGGGCTGCCCTGCGGTTGTCGCCGGACTCGGCGGCGATATTTTCACCACTATCGACCCTTATTGTTTTTACCGCCGCTGACGGCTCGGGAACTCGACCGCGAACGCACAAGACCGTCACCTCGTCATCGTGAAGAAGGGGACGAAGGGTAAACGGATCGACGGGCATGGTTGCTCATATGCTGCGAAACCCCAGAGGATTCGCTGTTTTTTTTCGCAATTTTTAATCATTTCATGCACAATGGATTGGCCACGGCAATCTGTCAACCCGGCAACGGCACCACGAACACTTCCCCCGGAACAGACAAAACGGCACCGTCACCATCGTAAACAACCTCTCATCATCCTGGGCAACGGAATACGGACATGGTAATTCTTTGGTGGTATTGGCTGATCTTCGGTATGCTGCTGATGCTTGGCGAGCTCTTCATCCCCAGCTTCACCCTCTTCTGGTTCGGCTTGGCCGCTTTACTGCTGGGGGTGATCCTCTATTTCCTGCCGGACCTGAGCCTCCCAACCCAATTGGTCTGCTGGACCGCCGGCAGTATCGTCTTTACCGCGCTGTGGTTCAAGTATTTCAAACCGACCATGATCGACCGGACCAAGGCCGGGATCTCCCGTGAAGCGGTCACCGGCCAGACCGGCATCGTCGTCAAACCGCCTCAAGACGACCTTCGGGGTGTCGTTCGGTTCGCCCTGCCGCTACTCGGTAACGACGAATGGGAATTCATCGCTACCGAAACCTGCCAGGTCGGGGACCGCGTGGAAGTAACCGACGTCTCGGGCAACACCCTGGTTGTCAGACGCAAGCCATAACCATCATAACCGTCCCGGGGAGGAAATCATTTATGGAAATCGGCGCCCTATACACGGCCTTCGTATTCACCCTGATCGTCATCGTCACCCTGTTCAAAGGGGTACGTATCGTCCCGCAGGGTTCAAAATGGGTGGTTCAGCGACTCGGCAAGTATCATTCAACTCTGTCCCCGGGTCTTAATTTCATCATCCCCTATTTCGACAAGGTTGCTTACAAGGTCACCACCAAGGATATCGTTCTCGACATCCCCAGCCAGGATGTGATCACCATGGACAACGTGGTCATCATCGCCAACGCCGTCGCCTTCATCAACATAGTTCACCCGGAAAAAGCGGTTTACGGGGTGGAAAATTACATCGTCGCCATCCAAAATTTGGTCCAGACATCGCTCCGTTCAATCATCGGTGAAATGCAGCTCGATGACGCCCTGTCGAGCCGGGACACCATCAAGGCCAAATTGAAGACCTCCATCTCCGACGACATTTCCGACTGGGGCATCACCTTGAAAACGGTGGAGATCCAGGACATCAACCCAAGCCCGACCATGCAAAAGGCCATGGAGGAGCAAGCGGCCGCCGAGCGACAGCGCCGCGCCACCGTTACCCGGGCCGACGGTGAGAAGCAGGCCGCCATCCTCGAGGCCGAAGGACGGCTTGAAGCCTCGAGAAGAGACGCCCAGGCCAAGATCGTCCTCGCCGATGCCAGCCAGCAGGCGATCGAAAAGGTTACCCAGGCGATCAAGGATCAAGAATTACCGGTCATGTACCTGCTCGGGGAAAAGTACATCGAGAGCATCCGGGCCATGGCCACCAGTGCCAACGGCAAGACCATCGTCCTGCCGGCCGATATCCCGGCCGCCGTTCGCGGGATCATGGGAGGGGTAACCAAGTGACGCTGGACCCAAGAATGCTCGCGGCTCCCGCTTGTTCCATCCACCGGTTGCTGCTGCTCCTAGGAATCCTGCTCGGCTTCTGCCCGGGCCTGGCAACAGCCGCTGCATCCCCCGGCAATCCTTCCGTACGGCCCAACTCGATCATCCTCGGTCAGTCCTGTGCTCTCAGCGGCCCGACCCGGAACCATGGCCTGGAAATGCGCGCCGGCCTGCTGGCGGCCTTTGCCCATATCAACGAACGCGGCGGCGTCAAGGGGCGATCGATTCAGCTGGTGAGTCTCGACGACGGATATGAACCGGACAAAGCGGTGAAAAATACCATCAAGCTGATCACCGAAGAGGATGTCTTCCTGCTGATCGGCGAAGTGGGCACGCCAACCTCGAAAGCGGTGATCCCGATTGTCGAGGAGTTCGAGATCCCGTTCTTTGCCCCCTTTACCGGCGCCGAACTGCTTCGTGAACCGTTTCGTCGTTATGTCATCAATGTGCGGGCCAGCTATTACCAGGAGATGGAGGCGCTCGCCGCCTATCTGATCGATCAGCAGAAGCTGCAGCGGGTTGCCTGTTTCTACCAGAACGACAGCTATGGGCTCACCGGACTGCAGGGCATCGAGTTGGCTCTGGCCCGCCGCGGCATGGAACTGGTCAGCAAAGGGGCCTACGAGCGCAACACGCTGGCGGTAATGGGCGGAATCCGCGACATCTACCGCGCCGACCCGCAAGCGGTGGTAATGGTCGGCGCTTATCCGGCCTGCGCCGAATTTATCAAACTGAGTAAGGTCAAGATGAACCGGGATCTACCTTTTTGCAACATCTCCTTCGTCGGTACCGAGAGCTTGAAAAAGGCCCTCGGCGCTTACGGTGAGAATGTTATCGTTTCTCAGGTGGTACCCCACCCGTTGAGCAACGAAATCAGCTTGATTCGCGAGTACCAGGAATCCATGAGCGTGTACCAGCACGACGCACCGATCAGTTTCATCAGTCTCGAAGGCTATATCGCCGGCAAGCTGTTCGCCCAGATCGCCACCGCCGTACCCGGCGAATTGACCAGGGAAGCTTTCATCAGCACCATGCAGGAGGTCGGCAGCTTCGATCTGGGCGGCATCACTTTACAATTCGGCCCCGGCGATCACCAGGGAATGGATTCGGTCTTTCTCACCACCATCTTTCCCGAGATCGTCAAAATTGAAGACAACAACCACCCATGACCTGAACGGCACACGGATCGCTCGATTGGACATGCCCCGGCTCACCCCGCACAACATCCTGAAACGGCTCAAATCGCACAAGGTTTCACTGTCGGCCGCACCGTTTTACGCCTCACTGTTGGTTATCATGGCGTTGGCCATTTTCATCGGCATCTTCTGGGCCATCAACGAATACCAAGCCCTGCAAGAGAGTATCGCCAATATCCGGACCACCTACGAGCAGCAATACCGGGACCGGGTCAAAGAGGAGTTTGATACCGTCATCGATTTCATCGATTTCACCAGAAATCAGGCCAACATCACCGTTGAGGAGGATATCCGCAACCGTGTCCAGTCTGCCTATACCATCGCCTCCCACCTCTATTCGCTTTACAAGGATGAGCAGAGCAACGAGGAAATTCGCTCGATGATCGCCGAAGTGCTCCGTCCCATCCGCTGGTACGACGAGCGCGGTTATTTTTTCGCCGGGCAGATCGATACCGGCATCATCGACCTGTTTGCCGATGAACCCTCTTATGAAGGAACAAAGAACCTGCAGGCCCTCGATCGTCAGCCAACGGCGGTCGTTAACGATATCATCGAGATCGTAACCGAACGGGAGGCCGGTATCTACCGCTACAATCTGATCAAACCGTCATTTGCCGACCTGGTCTTCTCCAAGATCTGCTTTGTCAAATATTTTCAGCCATTGAACTGGTTCATCGGCGCCGGCGTCTACAACAACGACATGGAGAACCTGAACCAGGCGAACGTATTGGCGCGCATCAGCCAGATGAAATTCGGCCGGGGCGGCGAAGTCTTCGTCTTTCGCTTCGACGGTACCATCCTCTCCCATCAGAATCAGCAGCTGATCGGCCGTTCCATCCGCACGCTGACCAACGCCGCCGGAGAAGCCTACGGAGAAGCCATCTGGCAGGCCAGCACCGCCCCCCCGGACCAACGCTATGTGGTCTTTCACGACGGGAACCCGAAAAACCACCCCTATCAGCAAAAGCTGTGCTTTGTCGGACCCTTCAAAGACTGGGGCTGGACCATCGCCACCAGTATGCACATGAGCGAAATGGAAGAACTGGTGGCTACCGCCATCCAGACCTACCGCAGGATTGCTTTCAAAAACGTATCGACCTTTCTCGTCCTCTTTACCGTCGCCGTCTCCCTGCTGCTGCTTGTTGCCTACTACTACACCGTCAAAATCAAACAGGGCTTCAGCCTGTTCACCGATTTCTTCCGGCGCGCCGCCGATGCCAAGGTGAAAATCGAAAACGAAGACCTGGCGTTCAGCGAGTTTGAAGACCTGTCGGTACTCGCCAACCGGATGGTCGACGACCGGATCCAGAAGGAGCGATTGCTCCATCGCGACGAACTGCGTCTCGACACCCTGCTTCGTCTGGGCATGATGGAGAATTTCTCGCTGAAGGACAAATACGAGTTCACTTTGCAACGGATCGTCCAGGTCACCCGCTCCGAGCAGGGATATCTCGCCCTGGTGAACGTTCCGCAGAGCCATATCACCATCATCTCCCACCGCTGGGCCGACGGTACCAAGGTCCATTACGACAACAAACGCCGCCTCTCCAGCATCGTCGCCCGGGCCGGCCTGCCGGGAACCGCCGTGCAAAGGAAGACCGCCGTCATCTGCAACCATTGCAGCAAGTCGGGCAACGAGGCAACCTACCCGTACCAGACACCGATCAAACGCCACCTGGATGTGCCGATCTACGCTAGTGGTCTGATCGTTCTGGTCGCCGGCGTTTGCAACAATCAGGACATGTACGACAATGCCGATGTCCGGCAGATGACCATGGTGCTGGAAGGCATGTGGCTGCACATCCTCAAGACCCGGTCGGAGAAAAAAATGGCCCGACTCGAACGGCGGGTGATCGCCGTCCGGGAAGCGGAGCGCAGCAACATCGGCCGGCTCCTCCACGACGATCTCGGCTCCCACCTCAGCGGTGTCGAACTGCTGGTCAAGGCCCTGAAGCGCACCCTGGACAAAGACCTGCCGGCCAGGGCCGAGCAGCTTGAATCAATTCGCACCCTGATTGTCGACGCCACGGAAAAGACCAGACGTCTGGCACGAGGCCTCTATCCGGTCCACATCATCGAAAACGGGCTTGAAGCCGCCATTGAGGAACTGGCGATGGAAATCGAGACCCTGTTCGGCATCTCCTGTGAGCTCTCCTTCCACTGCACCGCCGAATACAGCGACAATACCATCGCCACCCATATCTATTACATCATCCGCGAAGCCGCCTTCAACGCCGCCAAGCACGGAAAACCCGAAAACATCGGCATCACCATGCATACCGAGGCCAACCTCCTGTCTATCAAAATCATCGACAATGGCAGCGGTTTTGATACATTATCCACTCGAAAGGGGATGGGGCTGCACACCATGGAGTACCGGGCCAAGGCAATCGGAGCCACCCTTTCGGTACAGTCCGGTGCCATGGGCACCATCGTCTCCGTAACCAAAGAGATCAACAGCTGATGACCAGAATACTCATAGTCGACGATCACCCCATTTTCCAGATGGGCATGAAGGAACTGCTGAACCAGGAAGACGACTTTCAGGTCTGCGCTGTCGCCGAAGACTTTTCCAGCGCCCGACAGGCCTTGCGGGACCAGCACCCGGACCTGGCCATCATCGATATTTCCTTGGCCGAGGAAAACGGGCTTGATCTGGTCAAGGAGATCGCCGCATCCTATCAGGGTCTGCCGATCCTGGTGCTGTCGCTCCACGACGAGTCGGTTTGGGCGGAACGTGCGATCAGGGCCGGAGCCCGCGGCTATGTGATGAAGAAGGAGGCATCAGAATCGGTGGTGCAGGCGATACGCAACATTCTCGAAGGTCGGATCCATGTCAGTCCGGCCATGATGTCCTTGATTCTCGACAAATTCCAGTTCAATCCCCATACCCAGGGGACGCCGACCATCGAACTCCTGACCGACCGGGAGTTGGAAGTCTTCCGTCTGATCGGATTCGGGCTTTCCACCAGAGAGATCTCCGAACGGATGAAACTGGGCATCAAGACCATCGGTACCTACCGAGACCGGATCAAGCAAAAACTCTGCATCAAGACGGCGGCCGAACTGACCCGCCGGGCCGTTCTGTGGAACGAGAATGAACATTTTGGCAAGACCGACTAACCCCCCATGACCGGAAGTGCGACCCACCCATGAAGATCCTCACCGTGGTCGGGAGCACTGGCCGGGCCTTGGCGCTGCGCCCTCCCAGCCTGGGGCATCCGCGTTTCAGATAAGCCCTCGCAGCCTTACCGTCCGCCCGTCTCGCCGGAAAGGGCGGACGGTAAGGCAACAACCTACAACGGCCACGTCTTTGTCCCTACAAAAGAAAAGGACGTTGCCCGATTTTTCCCATCGCCGCCACTCGCTAAAATGATTTGCATAGCTGCATCGAGCAGAATCTGACCAACCCGTTCGCCACCATCGCTCCGGCAGTGAGTATCGTATGGGGATAGTTACCATCCGTGTTGACCAAACAGCCGTGACGCCTGCCGAAAATCACCACTCCGGAACCGAGATCGAATCGGCGGCCACGATTCTGCTCAGGTTTGCCGCGGCGACCGCAACACTGTCAAGTGCACCCATGACCCCGCCGCTGACCGTACATGATCCGACGGTCCGGCCAGACCGGCAGACACCCACCCGGCCGGAACCACACGAGGCCGGCGCCCCCCTTGCCCCCAAAGGAAAACGAGCGACTGCCGCTTTCTTCCATCACTCGATGCCCGAATCCACCACCGGTTAATCGCCGACAGGGCGTCTTCGGGAAACCCTGTCACCCGCTGTACCATTTCGCCTGCGCCATTATTTTGGGTTTATCCGACTCAAGCGTACGTCTCTGCAACCAAGGAGGCGGAGGGTATCGCTGGAAAACGCCTCGCGGAGGCCCGCCGGCGCGCCACAGCAGGCCCGCAGGGTTGTGGACAGGACGTCCGCAACTGACAGCAGGCCATGGATGGCCTGTCTGTCAGCCGTGGCGTGGCGGCGAAGGAGCCGAAGAGCAGCGTTTGGAAGCGATGC
>JAUVWB010000345.1 GCA_030604345.1 Desulfofustis sp.
AGTAAAGCACTCTTTCGACCACTGTTTTACCGCTTTGCTTTCCTTTCTACCCGTGGTAGGTTATAACAGGCTCGCAATTTGCATTACGGCTCGTCTCGTTATGCGGCCGGAATTGGAGGATTCTATGCATTCGGTTCGTTTTATGAAGAATATTTTCATCGCTCTCGCGCTCCTGGGCGCTCTCTTTTTTATTTTCGGGGTCTCACTGGCCGTGGAAAACCCGATCTATGTCGAGGCGGACCAGATGTCCTCCACCGAGGTGAGCAACAGCGTCCTGTTCACCGGCAACGTCGACGCCAAGCAGGGTGATCTGCGGATCCGCTCGGACAAGATGACCGTCTATTACAAGGAAGCCGACCCCAAAGAGGCAAAGCAGGGCAACACCACCCAGCGCATCGAGAAGCTGGTCTGCGTCGGCAATGTGGAGATCACCCGCGAGGATTGGCTGGGCACCTCACAACAGATGACCTACCTGGCCGACTCACGCCAGGTGGTCCTGACCGGCAACGCCAAGGCGTGGCAGGGCCAGAACATGGTAAGCGGCGAGAAGATCGTCTATTACATGGACGAAGGCCGCTCCGAGGTGGTCGGCGGCACCAAGGCCACAGCCGGCGGGGATAAGAAGAAGACCGAGGAGTCGGGCCGGGTGAAGATGACCATCAGGCAGCAATAAGGAAATCGCATGTCGCTGCTGGAAACCAAGAATCTGGTCAAACGCTACGGTCCGCGCACCGTGGTTGACGGCGTCAGCCTGCAGGTGAACACCGGGGCCGTGGTCGGCCTGCTCGGACCCAACGGCGCCGGCAAGACGACCACCTTCTATTCGATAGCCGGCTTCATCAAGCCCAACGGCGGCAACATCCTGCTCGACGGCGAGGTCATCACCAACCTGCCCATCCACAAACGGGCCTTGAAAGGCATCACCTACCTGGCCCAGGAACCGTCGGTCTTCAAGAAGCTGACCGTGGAGGAAAACATCCGCATCGTACTCGAACCGCTCGGGCTGACCACCAACGAGATCAACAACCGGATCAACGACCTGCTGGCCGAGCTCAAGATCGAGCACCTGCGCAAGAACAAGGGGCACGCCCTGTCCGGCGGCGAACGGAGGCGGGTGGAGATCATGCGGGCGCTGGCCACCCGGCCGCGCTTCATCCTGCTCGACGAGCCCTTTGCCGGCATCGACCCGCTGGCCGTGGGCGAGCTGCAGAAGATCATCCGCGCCCTGAAACAACGGGGGCTCGGGGTTCTCATCTCCGATCACAACGTCCGCGAGACGCTGCAGGTGTGCGATTTCGCCTATATCGTCAACAACGGTTCGATCCTGACCAGCGGCGTGGCCGGCGACATCATCGAAAGCGAAGTGGCCCGTAAGATGTATCTTGGCGAAAATTTCACCATGTAACCCTCATGGCCCTGGAACTGAGACAGCAGCTGAAGCTGACGCAGAAACTGGTGATGACGCCGCAGTTGCGTCAGGCCATCAAGCTTCTGCAGCTCAACCGCCTGGATCTCTCCACCGCCCTGCAGGCGGAAATCGAACAAAACCCCGCCCTGGAAATCGACCTGGACGGCCCCCCCGACACACTGCCCGACGATCAGCCCTTCGGCCTCACCGCCACCGCCGAGCCGGACCAGGTGCCCGTACCGGAACCGGATGTCACCCCACCGATCTCCACCGCCGATGCCATGCCGGAGACTAATTGGGAAGAGTACGCCAACACCTACGAGACCAGTTTCTCCTTTTCCCGCGAGGCCCCGCCCGAAGACGCGCCGAGCCAGTTCGACTTCATCTCGGAAAAGCCGGGGCTGTCCGCCTACCTGCAATGGCAGCTGGCCCACAGCGAACTCGACGAGCGGGAATGGGAAATCGCCCTGTTCATCGTCGGCAACCTCAACCGCTATGGGTTTCTGGAAACCACGCTCGAGGAGATCATGGCCCAGACCGAATGCACCTTCGACGAGGCCGACTACCTCCTCGAAGTGGTGCAGGATCTTGACCCGCCGGGTATCGCCGCACGAAACGTCAGCGAATCGCTGAAGCTCCAGCTGGAGCGGCTGAACATGGGCGACTCACTGGCCGCCGAGATCGTCACCAGGCACCTGGGCCTGCTGGAGACCAAGAACTACAAGATGCTGGCCCGCCTCACCGGCCGCAAGAAGCAGGAGATCCTCGACGCCATCAATTTCATCACCGCCAATCTCACCCCGTTTCCCGGCCTGCCCTACGCCGAGGAGGCAACCAATTACATCGTTCCCGACGTCTATGTGGAAAAGATCGACGGGGAGTATGTTATCCGGCTCAACGACGACGACCTGCCCCAGTTGAGGATCTCCAGTTATTACCAGGAACTGCTGAAAGCCACGACGCCGGCCAGCAAGGAGTCGAGGAGCTACATCGCCGACAAGGTCAAGAGCGCCGAGTGGTTTATCCGCTCCATCCACCAGCGGCAACGCACCATCTACCGGGTCATGGAATCGATCCTGCGCTTCCAGCGCGACTTCTTCGACAACGGGCCCACCCAGCTCAAGCCGCTCATCCTGCGCGACGTGGCCGAGGATATCGGCATGCACGAATCGACCATCAGCCGGGTGACGTCCAACAAGTACGCGCACACGCCGCAGGGTATCTACGAACTCAAATACTTCTTCTCCACCGCC
>JAUVWB010000320.1 GCA_030604345.1 Desulfofustis sp.
CGCGCACAGCCACCAGACGATCCGCGGCCTGTACGCCATTCATTGCGGCGATTTCAGTAAACTTTCGTATGACACACCCAAGGCCTTTGAGCTGCAGTCTTCCCCGGATCGTGCCGCCCAGTGCCTGCCTGCGCAGCTGGCCGAACACGGCTGGCAGACCCATTACCTGCAAGGTGCGCCGCTTGCCTTCATGAACAAGGACCAAGCCATGCCGGCCATGGGATTCACTCACGTTTACGGTCTTGAATGGTTTAACGAGCGAGCCGACACCGACTTTATCTGGGGCACCACCGACGACGATTTTTTCCGCGGAGCCAGCCGGTATATACAAACCCTGCAACAGCAGAACGAGCCCTGGTTTCTCTCCCTGCTCACGGTGGCCACCCACCAGCCCTATGCCGCCGACGAGGAGGCCATACGCCGTTATGGGTCCCGACGCGCTGCAGCCATCGCCCACCTGGATCAAGCACTGGCACGGTTCATCTCCGAACTGCGGCGAAACAACGTTCTGAAGGACACGCTGGTGCTCGTCACCTCGGATGAATCCCACGGTGCCGAGGGCGTCGGCTGGGCCAACAGCTGGGGGCTGGCACTGGTCCTGCCGCCGGAAGGCCGCCAACTGCCTCGTGTCAAGCCGGGGACTTACGGACTGGTGGATATCGAGCTGTCGATTCTCGACTATCTCGGTCTACCCATCCCGGAGGGTGTTATCGGCCGGAGCCTGTTTCGCGACTACCAAACCTCCCGAGACATGGTTTCCTACACCGGTGGCTTCCTGCGCTGGCAAACCGCCGGCGGCGACCTGTACGAATGCAGCCGCGACGGCAGCTGCCGGGTCTGGTCCGAGACCGGGATTGTCGGTCCGCGACCCGCTTCATTCTCTGAGGCGCCTGCCGATCAGGCCGACCGGTTGGTCGCCATGGCCAGACAGCTTGATCGCACCCTGGCCGGGGCGCCGGTGAAGACGTTGCGCTTTGCCGACGGACAATTGCGGGATCTGCCGGAGACGATTACCAACGAATGGGCAGACAACCTGGTCGGGGCCCAGTACCTCGACTTTCCCGAGGGCTCGACGGTGCATGTGAGCATCGCGCTGCAGGCGTTGTCGGCACCTCCTGACGGCGTTTCCCTGAGGCTCATAATGCGCCAGTTCGAACACGAAGTCACCGCCATCGTCCCCCCATCGTTTCCCGTTCTCCATCAGGGTCAGACCTGTTCCATCGATTTTTCCTTCACCAACGAACAGGCGCGGCAGGCATTTTCCTTTCACCTCATCGGTGCCGGCCGCGATGCCAGGATCCAACTTGACCGCTTCGACGTCACCATCGACAGCAGGGGGTGATCTGTTGCCGACCAGGCTCGAACAAGCACTGGCGGATCGAGACCCCGTGCCATCCGGTTCCGCCCTGCTCCCCATCATATTCATTGAATAGCTCCCCGAAACAGGCTACTCTGCCGTGAAGAGAAGCAGCGATTTCCAGAAGATAGCCGGATCGACCGATGACCGTAGAGCCACCAGCGGAAAACAGCCTCTGCACCCCACCCCGGCGCGAACAACGCCCCGCTGCCGTCCTCTTTGACAAAAACGACTACAATCTCCTTGAAATTGTTAATGATGTTCTCGATCGAGAAAGCGATTCACAGGTTCTGCGTTCGCTCCTCGCCGAGCACATGCATCCCCAGGGTATCAAAGAGCTGGCAGCACCGAGAGGTCTCCGCATAGCTTACGCCATCGCCAGCCTTCTCGGCACCTTCCGTAAAGGCACCGCCAACGATCGTATCAAGGCTCTGCGTTCTCTGCGCGACGAGGTATTTCTTTCGCCCACCATCCCTTTGCGCAAAAACACGGCACGGGTCCTGGTGCAGATCATGAAAGAGCTGCTGCGCAGCCGTGACAACCGGTTGCGTCAACTCAAGCTGGCTCATGACTTCCGCATGGTATCCACCGGCAACCCACGGCTGGTACGGGCCCAGCTGGCCAGGTTTCACCTGCTGGAGATGCCCGAAGAGTGGAATCAGTTCTCCTTCGACGACCGGGTTCACGACGCCTACACCAAGGGCCGGAAGACGCCCACCCACCTGATCATGGACGCCTGGATCAAGGGAATCCGCAACCTCACGGTGGTGTATTACAACTTTGTCACCAGCGAGGTCATCGAGGAACTGATCGAGGCCAGCGCCATCCTCGATATCCGAGTCCAAGTGGGCATCGAACTGTCGGCTCGATTTCGCGACAAATACGTCCGCTTTACCTGGGAGCCTCACGGTTTCAGCCATAACCAGGCCTTTCTCAAAGTCCTCCAGGAAGAAGCGGTATCCCGACTGATGGAGCAAGGCCAGGCCGTTTCCCGTTATCAGCACCAATACGTGTTTGCTGTTCTGGCTGCCTTCAACAATCGTCATCTATCCGAACTAAAAAGTGAACTCGGCATCTCGCTCAATCCCCTGAGTCAGGAATCGTTCATCGAGTTTGTCGGCAGCGGACAGCCTTCTCTGCTGCACCTGGCACGATTTATTTATCAGGGACTCCTGCCGGAGATCCGTCAGCGGATTAACGGACTGCAGCAACAGTGCGCTGAAGATCAAGGCGGAGATAACGAATCGCCCCGACAAGTGCTGAACCGTCTCCGGGCGATAACGGTAGAAACGATCATCGAACACTACCTGACCCCCTGCCGCAACCCGGAGGTCCCCGATCCGTCGCGCCCATCCGACGGACCAGAGGTTCCCGGCCTGCTCAGGCTCACCCCCAAGGAACTGATCAACCGGCTGATGACGCTGCATACCAGTTCCCGTTTCACCCTTAATCTGGGTAACCTTTCCGTCCAGGACACCCTGGAAATCCTCTATGCCGGAGAAGGACGGATCAGCCATATCGAGATCTACAACCTCAAGGACGCCGCCCACGGAATAATCACC
>JAUVWB010000307.1 GCA_030604345.1 Desulfofustis sp.
CAACTTGCCAGAAACATTGGTTTCATTCCCCGCGAACGGATTGGCGTCACCAAGTCAACGGTTTGTTTGATGCGGTCGATACGGTGCTGGTCGATCATGGTAGAATGTTCAGGTCGTTGTCAGATTTCCCCCTCATTATGTTCCAATGTTCGTGTTGTTTTCCCGCGCCCGGATGCTCCGTCGTCCTTTTCCGTGCGGTTGCGACCCATGTCCTTGGCCCGGTACAGAGCCCGATCGGCCCTGGCGAGCAACTCCTCACGATGTTCGCCGGGTCCCCGCTGCACCACCCCCAGGCTGGCCTGGACGGAGATTTCCTCAGTATCCCAGACCACGGTCTCCCGTCCGATCGTGGTGCGGATTTTTTCGGCAAGCTGCCAGGCCGCGTCGAGATCGCAGTGTTTCAGGACCACCAGGAATTCCTCGCCGCCCCAGCGACAGACGATATCCGATTGGCGAAGGCAGGACTGGATCAGCCGTCCGCAGACAATCAGCACCAGATCGCCGGCCTGATGGCCGTACCGATCGTTGATCCGTTTGAAATGATCGATATCGAGCAGCAGGACGGCCAGTTCCGACCGCTGCCGGGTCGCCTCGTTCAGGGCCTGGTTGAACAGGGTTTCGCCCGAGTGGCGGTTGTAGAGTCCGGTCAGCTTGTCGGTGGTCGCCAGCCGTTCCAGGCGACTCTGGTAATGGACGATGATCCGCTGCACCACCGCCAGGATGAGCAGGCCGAAAACCAGTCCCGTGGCCAGGTTGATCAGCAGGGTCCGACGGAGCAGCCGCATCTCCGGCGCCATCGACTGTTCCACCAGCAGGTGCCAGCCCAGTTCCTTGAGCAGGCGGGTGTCGAGCACATAGGTCTGGCCGTCCCGCTCATAGCTGAAGGAACCCTGTTCCTGGGTCAGGATGGTCGGAGCAATGTCCCGTATCCCTTCGACGTGGTCGAGGGATTGGGCTTTGGGGGCGCCGCCCGAGGCAAAGACAATTCCCCCCCGAGCATCGACGAAAAAGATATGGCGCCGGTAGCGTTGTTCGTAAGCGGCAAGCAGTTCGGTGATTGTGGTCACCGACAGGCCGCAACCGGTGGCGCCAATGAAGTTGCCCTGATAATCGTCAACCCGGTGGTTGATGAAGATGGTCATGGCGTCGCTGTTGGCCATGTCGCGGTCGACGTTGAGTTCGTAGGGCGTCTCCATGGCCCTGACCCGGTAGTACCAGACATCCCGTGGCTCGTCGGCATGAACCCGCTTGAGGATACCGTCGGGGTGGTAGTAGAGGCCGCTTCGTTCGGAGACGAAGAAACTGGTGATGGTCTGATATTTGTTCTTCACTTCGGCCAGATAACGGGTCATCCGGTCCACATCCTGTTCGCCGCTCAAGACCCAGTCGCGTACAAAGGTATCGGAGGCCATCATCGAGGCGATGAAGATCGGCCGGATCAGATCCTTCTGGATCTCCGAATAGATGGTGTCGCCGGTCAGGGGCAGGATGGATTCGCTGAGTCCGCGTTTCAGCTGGGTCACCGACACGGTGTAACTGACCAGGGAGGTGGCGAGGAACCCTGTGATCAGCAGCAGGCTGATGAGCAGGGCGAATCGGTGTTTTGCGGACATGGAGTGGTAGTGTGCCGGATGATCCCTTGTTGTTTTTTCATGCGATCGGGTTGCCGGTCGCGTCGTATGATCTGAGAAAAATCGGTCGAATCGGTGCAATGCCCTGGTGCCACATTACGGAGTCCGTCGACACATCCCCCCCTGTCCGGTCAGCCCGGGAAACGGGACGCTGACCGGCAGGGGGATGGGCGTCAGGGGGGCGCGCCTCACCTCACATCGAGCGCCGGTACTGGCCTCCGACTTCGTACAGGGTCTCGGTGATCTGACCCAGCGAGCAGACCCGCACCGCGTCGATCAGTTCGGCAAAGACGTTGCCGCCTTCGATCACCGTCTGCTTGAGCCGATCCAGGGTCGGCTCGGCGGCCTCGGCGTTGCGGTTCTGGAAGTCGCGCAGCCGTGCGATCTGCGACAGTTTTTCCTCCTCGGTGGAGCGGGCCAGTTCGATCTCGATCGGCACCTCGCCCTTGGGATTGCGGAAGGTGTTGACGCCGATGATCGGGTAGCTGCCGTCATGCTTCTTATGCTCGTAATAGAGCGACTCCTCCTGGATCTTGCTCCGCTGGTAGCCGGTCTCCATGGAGCCCAGCACGCCGCCGCGCGAGGCGATGGCCTCGAACTCCTTCAAGACCGCCTCCTCGACCAGATCGGTCAACTCCTCGATGAGGAAAGCGCCCTGGTTGGGGTTCTCGTTCATGGCCAGGCCCCACTCGCGGTTGATGATCAACTGGATGGCCATGGCCCGCCGCACCGATTCCTCGGTGGGGGTGGTGATCGCCTCGTCGTAGGCGTTGGTGTGCAGCGAGTTGCAGTTATCGTAGATGGCGATCAGGGCCTGGAGCGTGGTGCGGATGTCGTTGAAGGCCATCTCCTGGGCGTGCAGGGTGCGGCCCGAGGTCTGGATGTGATACTTCAGTTTTTGCGAACGCTCGTTGCCGCCATACTTGTTTTTCATGGCCACCGCCCAGATGCGGCGAGCCACCCGGCCGATCACCGAGTACTCGGGCTCCATGCCGTTGGAGAAGAAGAAGCTCAGGTTCGGCGCGAAATCGTCGATGTGCATGCCGCGGGCCAGATAGGCCTCGACGTAGGTAAAGCCGTTGGCCAGGGTGAAGGCCAACTGCGAGATCGGGTTGGCCCCGGCCTCGGCGATGTGGTAGCCGGAGATCGACACCGAATAGAAGTTGCGCACCTGGTGTTGGACGAAATACTCCTGGATGTCGCCCATCATCTTGAGGGCGAACTCGGTGGAGAAGATGCAGGTGTTCTGGCCCTGGTCTTCCTTCAAGATGTCGGCCTGGACCGTGCCGCGCACAGTGGAAAAAACGCGGCAACGGATTTCGGCGGCCTCTTCGGTGGTGGGCTGGCGGCCGTTGTCGGCGACGAACCGCTCG
>JAUVWB010000189.1 GCA_030604345.1 Desulfofustis sp.
CGCCGCAATATTTATCGATCATGGCCAGGCTGCGGCTGAACAGGTTGCCCAGATCATTGGCCAGATCGGCATTGCGTCTGGCGGCGATGGCCTCACCGCTGAACGAGGCATCGAGCCCGAAGACCATCTCCCGCATGAGGAAATAGCGCACCGTATCAATGCCGTAGAGATCCACCAGGCGTTCCGGCCGAACAACATTGCCCAGACTCTTCGACATCTTGGTGTTCTCCACATTCCAGTAGCCATGGACATGCAACTTGCGATACAACGGCACACCCGCTGCAAGCAACATGGTCGGCCAGTAGATGGCGTGCGGTTTGAGAATATCTTTGGCGATCAGATGCTCGGCGCCGCTCCACCACCGCGGGTAATCGGGGTGTTCCGGATAACCGATCCCGGTCAAATAATTGATCAGGGCATCGAACCAGACGTAGGTGACGAACCGCTCGTCGAACGGGAGTTTTATCCCCCAGGTGAGCCGGCTGGTGGGCCGGGAGATACAGAGATCTTCTAGGGGCTCGTTGAGAAAGGAGAGCACCTCGTTGCGATAACGCTCGGGGGTGACGAATTCCGGATGGGCGTTGATGTGATCGATTAATTGCTGTTGATAGTTGGACATCCGGAAGAAATAATTCTCTTCGGAAATCTCCTTGGGTTCCACCTGGTGATCGGGACATTTGCCGTCCACCAACTCCCGCTCGATGAGGAACCGCTCGCAGCCCGTGCAGTATAGACCGGAATAGAGGTCGAAATAGATATCGCCGGCGTCGTACACCTTCTGCAGGATCGAGCGCACGGTACGACTATGATCAGCCTCCGTGGTCCGGATGAACCGATCATAGTCGATCTGCAACAGCGGCCAGGTACGGCGAAATTCCTCGGCGATACGGTCGGCGTAGGCCCGCGGGGCCTCTCCCTGTTTACCGGCCGCTTCGACGATCTTGTCGCCGTGCTCGTCGGTTCCGGTCTGAAAGCGTACGTCGTCACCACAGAGCCGTCGATAGCGGCTGTACACGTCGGCAACAATGGTGGTATAGGCATGGCCCAGATGCGGTTGAGCATTAACGTAATAAATCGGGGTGGTTATGTAGGTGGTCATGATTCGTTGCTGGCGTCGTTATCGTGGTCGCCTCGGCTCTTGTCAAGCTCATCTTCCGCCTGATCTTCATTTTCAGTTTTCCGACCAGTTTTTTTGATCTGTTTATCGGGGTGAAGCAGTTCACCGGCAGACCATTCGGTTTTGCTGACCAGACGCTCTTCTCCTTCGGCTGTTCCGATCACGAGCGATTGTTGCAGGGGATTCTGTCGCTTGATCCGGTAGACTTCGTTGCCGATCTTGATCTTTCGCCCCACTTTCGGCATGCCTCGGCGCTGCTTACGATAGGTGTCATACTCATAGGTAAGGCAACAGAGCAAGCGATTGCAGACCCCGGATATCTTGGCCGGATTGAGTGGCAGATCCTGTTCCTTGGCCATTTTGATGGAGACGGAGTCGAACTTCTTCATGAACGAGGAACAGCACAATTCCCGCCCGCAGATACCGATCCCGCCAATCATTTTGGTTTCATGACGAACCCCGACCTGACGCATCTCCACTCGGGTACGGAACTCCTGCACCAGATCTTTCACGAGCCCCCGGAAATCGACCCGATTGTCGGCTGTGAAATAAAAGATCATCTTGCTGCTGTTGAAAAACTTCTCGACGTTGATCAGGCGCATCACCAACTGATGCTTTTCGATCAGCCGCTCACACGTGGCAAAGGCGACCTCTTCGTGGCCGGCCAGATTCTGGTAACGATTGTCCTCGTCAGACGTCGGCCGGCGGGAGATCTCGCAGCTGACCTTGCGCTGCAACGCTCCGGTCGGATCGACCGGAGCGGAACCGTAGATGCGAGCCGGCTCAAGACCATGATCGGTTTTAACCATAACCGTATCGCCACGCCGCAGGTCTCCCATCCGTGCAGAGGCACTGAATTCCTGGCCGTTCTCCCGGAATCTGATGCGATAATAGAACAGCTCATCTGATTGTGGCTGTTCATTCTGCTCGTGCGTGGGATTCAGCTGACTCATCATCTTCGGACCGTTGCAAGCACCGCCTTTTAGGTGCTAATAGTGAATCTTAAATGATACTCCAGGCACTGATGCCTGTAAATCAAAAAGCAGTACCTCGCAGACCAGGGAGCGGTTGCAATTCCTCGCCAATCGCTGCCGGGCCCGGTCGATGGCGTTCAATCTGGCCCAGGCGCCATCAACCGCCGCCGTGGCGCCGGCCTGCTGCTGGACCAGCAGGCCTTCACGCACCCAGATCTGCATCAGGTCGAGCAACACCACCAGATGTTCCTTCAATTCCGACAGACGCTCAGCACAGCACAATACCGCAGAAATCCGGCTCGCTTCATCAACGTGGCCACTCAGTACCGTCAGTACCTCCTGCCACAGCGAAACAATACCCTCCCGACGTAAACGCAAAGCCAGTCCGGGGCTTCCCGCCGCCATGCGTACCAGGGTCCGCACCTCTTCATCGCTCAGTACCGGCTCCTTGTCCTGCAAGACCTGCTTCACCTGCTCATCGTTAAGACCATAGAACGGTATGATCTGGCAACGGGAGAGGATCGTCGGCAGGACCGTACGGCTCGATTCCGCCGTCAAAATCAACAGGTTTTGAGCGGGGGGCTCCTCAAGGGTTTTCAGCAAACTATTGGCAGCCTCCGTACGCAGCAGATGCACATCCTCCAGGACCACGACCCTCATTGCCGAGTCATAGGGAGGGTAGGACAAAGAGCGGCACAACTCGCGGACACGATCGATTTTTATGGTTCCGCTTTCCGGACTGACGACGAAAAAGTCGGGATGGTTTCCCGACAGATACTTGCGGCACGAGCGGCACCGGCCGCAGGCCCCGCTGCCGGTGGGCTCAAGGCAATTCAGATACGCTCCGAAAAGATAGGCACAGAGCCGCTTTCCTACCCCGTCGGGCCCCCGGAACAGATAGGCATGGGCCAGCCGCCGCGATTCAGTAACTCGTCGCAGCAACCTCTTGGCCTGTTGTTGCCCCTGCAGCCCGGGAAAGAGCAATTGATCCTCGGTCATGATCCATCCCGTTGTCAAAACAGGCTTTTTTGCCTGCTGGGGACCTCCGTTTTCCCTTCTGCTGCCCCTTGGCGATCAGCACCACCAAGCGGGCGCAGCAGCAGGAAGCGCTCCAAACTGCGCTGATAGTCGCTCCACTGCGCCGTCTCCCCCTTGACTTTGCGGCGCAGCTGCTCCACCAGATTCATTTTGGCGTCCAGGTCATCGATAAAGCTGAGCAACAGCGCCTCTGGGGTCATCGGCACCACCGGCGAACCGAATTCGAGACGACCGTGGTGGCTGAGCACCAGGTGTTGCAGGTGGGTCAACAATTCTTCGGGAAAACCGTCGATTGCCCGGGCGGCGCGGCCGACCAATTCACACCCGATCACCAGGTGCCCCTTCAAACGCCCCACCTCGGTATAGTCGATTGCCCCGGTGTCGTTCAACAACTCCTCGGTCTTGCCGATATCGTGGAGCAAGGCCCCGGCGATCAGGAGATCCCGGTCAATACCAGGATAATGATCAGCCAGCAGGCCTGCCACCTTGGCCATGGACAAAGAGTGTTCGAACAGCCCCCCGAGATAGGCGTGATGGATGCCTTTTGCCGCCGGTGCTGTCTGGAACGATGCGGCGATCGCTGCGGTGTTGAAAAGGTTTTTCAACAGCTTGCGCAACGGCGGGGTACGCACGGCCCCGATCAAGCGATCGAGTTCGTCGCGCATCTCTCGTTGGCTACGGCTACTCGCCGTGACGAAGTCTTCCGGGCGCCACAGTGAGTCGTCTACCGCCTCCGCATCCTTAACCTGAATCTGCAGCTTGTTGTTGTAGGTCTGAATATGTCCCCGTATCCGCACCACCGAACCGACCGTGCAGACCGTTTCCAGAGCCTCGGCATTGTCCCACGCAGGCCCGGTCAGCTCACCGCTCCGATCCCCGATGGTCAGCATCAGGAATGGCTTGCCGGCCCGGGTCTCCGCCAGGCGGGAACTCTTCACCAGAAAAAGATCATCCAGTTGTTCACCGTCGACCAGTTCTTCGATAAATCGCTTCTTTTCCATCCTCTTCTTCTCCGCTGCCAATAGCGCATGCGCCTCCGACGGAATCGCCCTCGTCTGTCATTTCCGGGGACGGCGTGACAACCGTCCATGTCTGACCCGCCTCTAGTCGATAGGTACCCGAATAACGGAAGGATGACCGCCCCGGTACCGTATTTTATTCAGCCGGTGCGATCATGGAGAAAAACGTGCTGCCGTCGAAACGGCGATAGAGATGACACGCATGCCAGGGAATCTTGCGAAAAGCGCAGGGAACACTGAGCAGCTCTCGACTCTGTTCGGTCTGCCGCAGAATCTGCAGTGC
>JAUVWB010000235.1 GCA_030604345.1 Desulfofustis sp.
CGCCGAGGTGGTCAATCACGACCCGCGTATCGGTGATCGGCTGCGCGTCGTCTTTTTGCCCAACTACAACGTCAGTCAGGCCGAGTTGATCATCCCGGCGGCCGACCTCTCCGAGCAGATCTCCACGGCCGGCACCGAGGCCTCGGGGACCGGCAATATGAAAGTCGCTCTGAACGGCGCCTTGACCATCGGCACGCTGGACGGGGCAAATATCGAGATCCGTGAGGAAGTGGGTGAGGAAAACATCTTTATCTTTGGCCTCAACGCCGAGGAGGCGGCCTTCGAGCGGATCCGCAACAGCCGCACCCCGGAGCAGATCTGCCGCGACAACCCCGAGGTGGCCGAGGTCATGGAAGCGCTGGCCGACGGCTCGTTCGCCCAGGGCGACCGCAACCTCTTCAAGCCGCTGGTCGACAGTCTGATGAGCCCCCATGACCAATACCTGCTGATCCGCGATTTCGAGTCGTATATCGCCTGTCAGCAGCGGGTCAATGAGGCCTTTCTGGATCAGCAGCGTTGGCTGCGAATGGCCGTGCTCAACGTCGCCCGGATGGGAAAATTCTCCACCGATCGGACGATCCGGCAGTATGCCAACGAGATCTGGGGTATCCCGGTCTGATGTCGGCCCCGCTGGGGCGGCTCTAGCCGAACTGCTTCGGATCGAAACCGATGATCAGGGCGCCCCAGTGTTTGGAGCCAAGCATGATCGGCAGGGACAGGTCGTTGATGATTTCGCCGGTGTCGCGCATGTAGGTCTGCAGCAGGAGCGGCTTGGTATGGCTGCAGCGCCGCTTTTCCGTCTTGTTGCTGTTGAACATCCGCATGTGCCGGCTGTAGAGCAGATCCTGGCGCGGGTCGCCGCAGGGCGGTCGAGAGATCTCGCTGTGGTGAGTCGGGGCATAGCCGTTGCGGTCCACGGCGATACTGTAGATGACCCCGGTCATCTCCTTGCGCAGGCTGTCGAAGAGCGGCTGCAGGGTGCGGTGAAAAGCGGCGGTATAGACGGCCTCATACTTCTGCGGGTTGGTGTTCGGTACTGAGCGGTAGGAGGTGTCGAACAGGTTGGCCCCGCTCTTCTGCAGACCGGCCAGCTCCTGCTGAACCCGGTCGCGCGAGTGCTGCGCCCAGGCGATGAGCCGATCGAAGGTGCCTTCGCCGGTGCGGAAATTGGAGACCATTTCCAGCATCGATTCGGTCAGTTCACTCAGGGTCTCCACCGACGCTTCACTGCGTTTCATGGAGCCTGAAATCTCCTGGCAGAGCACGTCGATGCCGGCAACGTTTTCGGCCACCTCGTTGTTGGTGGTGGACAGTTCAGTCATGGCGGCGGCGACCTTCATCAACTGGTCGTTGACCTGTTCGAAATCGTGAACCATATGGTCGAAATTGCCGGTGGTCCGGTCGATGACTTCGCTGGTGGCGGCGGTGTAGTCGTTTATTTCTCTGGTGCCGCTCTCGGTTTTTTCGACGATGGCGATCATCGCCTGAACGTTGGCGCTGATCTCGGTGGTTGCCGGTTTGACTCGCTTGGCCAGTTCCCGCACCTCTTCGGCGACGACGGCAAATCCTTTGCCGTGTTCGCCGGCCCGGGCTGCCTCGATGGTGGCATTGAGGGACAGTAGGTTGGTCTGCTCGGCAATGTCGTTGATGGTGGAGACCACCTTCATGATGGAGGCGGAACTCCGGCCCAACTCTTCCACCGTCTGCTGGAACAGATCCACTGCCTGGCGGATCTGCCTGATCTTCTCGGTTACCTCGAGGAGTTCGGCGTAGGCGTTCTTGATCACCGTCAGGTTGGTGGTGTTGTTGTCGGCAACGTATTGCACGCTCCTGGAGACCTCGGAGATGGCGTTGCTCGATTGGGTGCTGGCCGACGATACCTCGTGGGAGATCTCCTGCTGGCGGGACGCCTTGGAAGCCGTTGAGGAGACGAGACTGCTGACCTTGGTGGTGTCGATGGCGATGTTGATTCCGATGCGTCTGATATCGTCGACCAGCAGCCGGATGCCGCCCAGGACGGCGCCGTAGCCGGAGCGGAGCTGTTTGCCGGCCTCGGTCTCGGCTTTGTCCTGTGGCAGATAGAGGCGGATCTCCTTGCTTTCGGCGGCAAAAAGCGTCTCGATGTCGTCGCCGATGCGTTGGTGATCGTGGCGCAACGCCAGGCTCAGTGCTACCCCGGACAAGAGTGCTGCCAGCAGGACGACGCCGGCCGAAAGTGCCAAGAGAAAACGGAGATCGGGGAGAAACAAGGCCCCGCCGAGCAGTGCGGCGCCCAGCAGCTGGAGGCCGAGCAGCAACCAGACACCGCCGCCGGTCTTGGCGTGGAAGGATGGAAACAGCGAGTGAACCGAGCGGGCCAGAAGAGAAGATTCGGACATACCAAGCCTCATGATGCTGACTGATCGTTCTGCGTTGCAGCCGGACCAACCGGCGACCGTATGACGACTCGTTCACCACCGTTCCCTGTTTCTGGAAACGATGTAAACGGGTTTATCATATCACAATTGATCAGCAATTCCAGAAATGGTGAAGAAAAAAAAGCAAGCCAACAGGGCTCTGCGACGATCACGGCAACATAGGAGGATAACCGGGAAAACGAGGCAGATGCTTGCCATGTCAGGGCGCCAATTCCGATTGACGGAACTGCTACTGCAAAGTAATACTTATTCATTAGTGGAACTTCATTTGCTCCTCGAGCTCGGCGGGACACCAGCAAGCATCATCCGCGCCAGCGCAGGCGGATGCTCGACTGCAGGAAGAGGTATCCGTCTTCAGCGGCATGGCAACGAATCCGGCTATGCCGCTTCACTAAAGGGAAGTTTGAAAACTGACAAGGAGGTGATGGCGTACCCGAGAACGAAACACTGAGTGCCTGACTTTCAACATCATCAAGACAAACGACCAAAGGAGAAAAAAGAGCATGAAGAAATTTTTTGTTTCTGCGGCCGTGGCGATGACGGTTTCCCTGTCTTCGGCCTGGGCGTCGGACCCGGATCTGGGTGAGGGGAACCTGATGTTCAAGGATACCGTTCATTTCCAGTCCTATCTGTTGAACAAGGATGACACCCAGATGACCGAGTACGCCGGTTCCGTCCCTCATCGCAAACATGATGGCGTCAACCCCTTACCCAAGGGGTACAAGCATGCCCAGCCCTATCTGAAGAATCTCTGGCTGGGTTACCCGTTCAGCTACCACTACGATCGGGCCCGCGGGCACACCTATGCCCTTGACGATCTGTTCCACTCCGATCGGGTCAACCGCTACAGCGAAAAAGCCGGTCTGCCGGCAACCTGCCTCAACTGCAAGACCACCACCATCCCCGATCTGGTCGAAGCCAAGGGCGATGGATTCTGGTCTTCCGAGCTGCACCAGTATCGGACCATGCACGACTCGGAAAAACATACCATCGGCTGCGCCAACTGCCACGATACCGAGACCATGGATCTGGTGATCACCAGCGTTCCCCTGGATGAAGCGCTCAAGCGCCAGGGTAAGGACTGGCGTGAGGCCTCACAGCAGGAAATGCGTTCCCTGGTCTGCGCTCAATGCCATGTGGAATACCATTTCGAGACCAAGGATCACGGTGTGGCCGCCAAGCCGCATCTGCCTTGGGACAACGGCATGAACCCGGAGCAGATGTACGAATACTACGCCAGCGGCGAGCCGCAGCCCGACGGTTTCCAGGGCCAGTTCAAGGACTGGGTCCATGCCGTCTCCAAATCGCCGATGATCAAGACCCAGCATCCGGAATACGAGATGTTTCATGACAG
>JAUVWB010000317.1 GCA_030604345.1 Desulfofustis sp.
CCACAGGGTACTTGCCCTCGCCGCGCAGCCGCGCCCGCACTGCCGCTTCGCTATCGGCATCGATGATGCCTTTGCTCTTCCTGCCGTCAGCCAGCAGGGCTTCATATTCGTAAACGGGCATACCTGTATCCGGCCGTCGGCCGGCGCCAAGCGTTTTGATTTTGTTGCTTTATGGGTAGTTACAAATCTAACCCTTGCCAGGGCGAAAAGCAAAAAAAGAAATGCACCTCATCAACGATGTGGTACTGGCAATTACTATTTGGCAACCAAGAGCGCAGGAGCGACCAGAGTAAACGCGTTTTGGGGATCCTTGCCAATTATGTTCATTATCATTATAATGATACTCAATCGCCTTGCCGATCCAACAAACAGGAGCACCAGTATGGCATCCACCGCAGTCAAAACCGAGAGAATAACGATCCTGGGAACACCGCAATTCAAGGCCTTCCTCACCGGAGAAGCGAAGAAAGAAGGGGTCAGCATCTCCGAGCTGATCCGTCGCCGTTGTCAGAGCCCGGAGAAACAGGGAGATGAGGAACTCCTGCTGATGCTCGCAGCGGAGCTGCGCACCGCCACCAAAAATGCCCAGCTCGCCTTGAACAAGGGGTTGCGTGATGCCGAGCAGGTCCTTGCCGAGGTGCGGAGGACGAACGGATGAGCGCCATCAAGGAAGTCTTGTCAGCGATGAAAGAGGTTCTGCTGCTGACCGAAAAAGTCACCCGAACCGGCGAGGTGCTCTCCGAGATGGCCAGTGAATTACGGGATCATGATCGCCGTCTGGTGCGGCTGGAGACTATGGTCGAATTGGGGCGATCGAGAAGCGAGCGCTTGCTGCCGGACTGACCGGCTCTGCCTCCGGCTGCTGCGGTGAGTTCCCCACCGCCCCTTTTGGCGTATGTGTTATCTGAGACTTTGCGGGAATCTGGGCCTCCGGACTGACCGGATCTGCCTCCGGCTGCTGCTCTTCGGCCTGATCGGCCGGTCGGAGAGGCCGGCAGACAGGCCATCCATGGCCTGACCGCCGGTGGCGGACGTCGTGTCCGCCACCCTGCGGGCCTGATTCTCCGCCCTGCCGGGCCTTCGCGAGGCAGCCTGCGGCAGAGCCGGTCAGTCCTCCTTTTATTGCTGCCAGAGTTATTTCATGAATACCTGATCCTGAGGTTAATCGAGGAGGACCTGCTGACCGTTGAGATAGAGATTGCCGTCTCTGGTTTCCGCTTCGTGGACCAGGGAATCGCCTTCCCGGCGGAAGAAACCGGTGGGCATGGCCGGGTGCAGCGGGGTCACGAGTGGGGCCGGATCGTCCACCAGCGCCTGCGGCAGGCGTAGTGACGACCGCAGGGAGAAGAGCCGGAAGGCGAGCGACGGCTGGTCAGCCAGCGGGGCAAGCTGCATCAGGGTGAGATCGTCGAGCAGTTGAAAGGTGAGGGTGCCGTTGATCTCGCCCTCTGGCAGGCGCGCCGACAACTCCGAGACGGTGATCCGGGTATCTTTTTTCAGCAACTGTTCGCCGGCCGCCAGTAGGCGGATGCCGGCCATGGTCATGGTGTTTTTCACGGCCTGCTGCCGTGCCTCCTGATCCATATCGGGACGGCTGATGTCGTCCATCACCTCGCCGGCCAGATCGCTGTAAGCGGCCAGATAACGCTCGTAACCGGCGGCATCAAGATTGGCGGCTTCGATGCGGAAGGTGGGGTTTTCCACGGTGAACTCGGAGCTGCCGAATCGATCGGCGGCCAGGGTCGTGGCCAGCGTCACCCGGGAGCCCTCCCGATCGAAATCGAGCCGGTAACCGGCCCGCAGGTTCTCCAGGTCGACGGTTTCCCCCGCTTCGCTCAGCCGCCCGCTGCCGACCGCGATCTGCAGATCGCCGGCCCAGATATAGGCGGACTCCTTGGTCAAAGTCGAGGACAGCGACAGGTCGCGGAGCACCACCTCGTCGCCGCCGTTCATCTCCTGCAGGCGACCTTCACTGTGAAAGGCGGAAAAATCGCTGTCACTGCTCACCACCACCTGCCCCGGACCGACGCTGATCTGCTCTCCTTCCACCGTCAGCGCCGTGGCATCGAGCGCTATGGTCGACTCGACGGCCCCGTTCAAGAGATACCTGGTGGTGATGTGCAGCGGATCGACGCCACCCAGGTGTTGCGCCACTAGGTCCTGATACCATTGATTCTTTTCCAGACTGGTCTCCGAGACAATCCCGGTCAGCCGGTGTTTGGCCCGATCAACGAAGACGATTTCATCGACGCCGTACAGGGTGGCCAATCGGCCCAAGGTGAGCCGCCACTCGATCTCCGAGGAAAGATAACCGCGATCATAGCGGCTGATCGCCAGTTGGACGTCTGATCCGGACTCCTCGTACTGGTGGTTCGCCTGTTGGTGGACCTTGCGGACGACGCGCTCCATCAGGATACCGTTGACCAGCGGCGCCCCGATCATCAGGGCGGCGAGAACCGCAAAAGCAATACCGATCGTTTTTTTCATGACCACTCCTTGTGCCGATGCAGGTAAATAACTACTGACAATACTTCATAATCAAACCCACCGCCAGAGAAACAACAAGAGAGGCGGCCGCCCGCCCGGCTTGACAGCGGCGCGTCCGCTGACTATAAAAATCCTCAACCGCATTGCGCACCGGGGTGGCCGAGAAGGCCTGAGATAATACCCATTGAACCTGATCTGGTTAGCACCAGCGTAGGGAATCGCAGCGAATCCGGAAGCCGAAACGGCCCCGCCCGGCGCAGGTACCATCACCAGCCATGGTCAAGGAGCCGTCATGAACTTCTGTCAACGTGCCGCCGATAATCTTCGGCGGGTCCGGGAACAAAAACCCCTCATTCACAACATCACCAACTTCGTGGTGATGAATTACACCGCCAACGCCCTGCTCGCCGCCGGCGCCTCTCCGGTCATGGCTCATGCCGAGAACGAGG
>JAUVWB010000083.1 GCA_030604345.1 Desulfofustis sp.
AGTCCTTGAATTCAGCCACCACCTGGTGGTAGCTGATGGCAAACCCGATACCTTCGAATTTTTCGGTGATCAACTTCATGGTGTTGACCCCGAGCACCAGCCCGTCCTCGGTGATCAAAGGCCCTCCGGAATTGCCCGGATAGATGCGGGCATCGGTCTGAATGAAGTGGTCGCGCAGCCCGGAGACGACTCCGGCGGTCACTGAATTGTTCAGCTCCAGCGGCGAACCGATGGCGAAGACCTGGCGGCCATAAGACGCCGCTTCTGATGGTGCCGCTTTCAGGAAGGGGGTCCGGAAACCGTTCAGTTTGAGCAGAGCCAAGTCGTAGGAGTCACTGACCCGATAGAGCACGGCAGACTGTTCGCTGCCATCGGCCAGGATAATCCGGAACCGTGATTGCCGGGCCAATTGTTCATTCGTAAAACGCCACTCGTCGCGCTGCTGACGGAATTGGCGGTCGTATTTGCCGAACTCCGCCGTTTGCTGCTGGATCTCCCGCCGCCATTGCTGCACATGCTGCTCACGTTCCCGCAGATTTTGCTCCACATCACGCTGCCATTGAGGATTGATCCGCTTGCCGAATTCGGCCACCCGTTGATTGAACAGGCGTCGGTCACTGTCTAGTTTTTTCTCGTAGGCATCAAGCCGGGACCGGGACTGGTTCAACTCGGCGCGTCGACGGTTCAGCTGATTCTCCGTTTCGGTGAGCTGAGTTTCAATCCGTCGCTTGTTCTGTTCACTGCCCCGCACCACATGCCGATTGGTTACGATCAGCCCCGCATCGTTGACAAAGAACCCGGAGCCGGAGCCGGCCTCGGTCTTGATCCAGACCACCGCGTGACTGGCAGCCGCCACAGGGGAGTCGGCTGGCAAGGCGCCGGCTAGACGAGCTGCCAGATCTCGATGGTCGTTCGGCGCTGGCGCGGGTACTGGATCGTTATCCTGGATGGGGACCGGGATAGGGGCCACGACCACCGCTGGTCCCGCCGACTCGGTTGTTCCCGGGTTGATTCTCTGACGTGGTTTCCGGGCGGCAGGGACACCATAACGAATCTCCGCCACCTCGGAGAGGCTGATGGAGACCTTGCCACCGTATTGCTCATAGGTCACTCGATCCCCCTGCCGTTCCACCCTGCTGGTCTTGATAATCGAGCCGTTTTTCAGATGAATCTCATGCGCACTCCCGCCGTTTGCAGCCATCAGCAGTAAAGTGGATAACACCATGAGCACAGACCACAACTTCATCGCAGCACAACCAAGATGTAAGGGGGTATTGACCGGAGTTTCGCTCCGTTTTCTTGCGGTCGCCTTTCAGAAGATACCGGTGGGGTCTCAGCGATGGATAACCGGCTCCACCGATCAAAGCATCATCTTCACCAGCACAAACCCGCCGATGAGCAAGACCATGAAAACTATAGACAAGATGTTGAAATATTTATCGATATACCGTTTCACCGGGGCCCCGAATTTCCATATGAACGCGGCCACCAAAAAAAACCGGGCAGCCCGGGAAACGGCCGATACAACAATGAACGTCACCAGATCCAGATTGAATGCCCCGGCGGTGATGGTGAAAAGCTTGTAGGGTAACGGGGTAAAGCCGGCCGCGCCGACTGCCCAGGCATCATAGGTCCGATACAGGTCCTGGACGCGCAGGTATTTGTCCTCAAAGCCGTACCAGGTAATGATCTGCTGTCCGATTGAATCCATGAACCAGTAGCCGAGCCCGTACCCGAAAGCACCGCCCAACACGGAACCCAGCGAACAAACAGCGGCGAATTTGAAGGCGCGGGTCGGCGCGGCTATGACCATCGCAATGAGAAAGACATCTGGTGGAATGGGGAAAAAAGACGACTCGACAAAGGCGATGACAAACAGGGCCAGGACACCGTGCGGACCGGCAATCCACCCCATGCAGAGGTCATAGATTCGTTTGAGCGGCCCGGTTGCGGTCTTTTCCTGCCTCTGTGCCCGATTCATATCAAGCGCGTCATTGCCAGCCATGTTTGCCCACCAGATCGACGAACCGGACCCGCTCCAATTCCATAACTTTCACACCATCCGCCGTCTTTTCAACCAGCTCCAGCGTCTGCAGGTATTGGTCACCGACGGGAATAATCATCCGTCCGCCCTCGACCAATTGCTCGACCAGCGGTTCGGGGATCGCCGGACCGCCGGCGGTAACCATGATGGCATCGTATGGCCCGTATTCCGGCCAACCGAGGGTACCATCGTCCAGTTTAGAGACGATATTGAAGTAGTTTAGCGTGTCGAAGACCTTGCGGGCCCCGGCCAGCAGGCTGTTAATCCGCTCAACGGTATATACCTGAGCACACAGTCTCGACAAAACGGCAGCTTGGTAACCGGAACCGGTACCGATTTCCAGGACCTTTTCCTCACCTTTGAGATGCAAGGCCTGCGTCATGCTGGCGACAATGTAGGGTTGGCTGATGGTCTGACCGGCGGCTATCGGCAGGGGAAAATCGCCATAGGCCCGTGATTGCAGGGCGTCATCGACAAACAGGTGGCGGGGAACAATCCGCATCGCCTCAAGCACCCGTTCATCGGTGATACCGCGCGGGACCAGTTGTTCCTGCACCATCCGTTCTCGAATGGTGCTGAATCGGTCAATCACTCTCGCTTCTCTTGCCAGGAATAGTCGTCCGCCCAGTCGAACTCGTCGGCATCGAAGGAATTGAACCGGCAATCGATCACCGTGTCACCCTCGAAGGTAATGATGATCTGGTCATATCCTTTGGCGTTGAACAGTTTGCCGAGATAAGGCGTCTGTTGCAGATCGGACTTACGTTCTTCGTAGTAGACCCAGCGCTCCTGCTGGTCGGAAAGTGTCTGGCGCGAATCGGGGTCGCCAAGATAGGTCAGAACCTCTTCTTTCGTCGAAGCGCCCGCTTTGATCAGGCTGGCATCGGAGGCCAGATGACGAACGGGAGCGCCGGCACAGGCGGCGATCATGGCCGACAGGATCAGACAAAGGAGCGCCCTCGTGATAGCAGTCATGGTTTTCTCCACATCTCTTGGGTCCCCCGGCGGTCCTCCCCCCTCACCTCTACCGGTTCGGCACAAGGCGTCAGGGGCTTCCGGGAGCACACCTGCTCTATAGCCTGTCGTTCCCTATTTTTCAACTGTAATGATCGCGGCAGCCTGGCGAAGATATCCGCTGCCGCGATCAACAGCCGGTAATCCTCAACCGACCACCCGGTTGAGGATGCGATAGTTTCGGGCCACCATCTCCAGCGGGTCGACCAGCAGGCCAGCCTGGATCATGGCATTGTCGTAAATCTGCTGGGCGATTTCGACGGCAAACGGCTCGTCTTCCCTGATCAGCTCAGACAGGCGGCGGATGAGCGGATTTCCGGGATTGATCTCCAGGTTCTTTTTGCCGATTTCGGGCTTCAGCCCCTTCTCGAACCGGCCGGCCGCCATGATCCGTTCCATGGAAGACGTCATGAATCCATCAGGATTGACAATCACCGCCGGGGAATCGACCAGCCGTTTGGAGATGCTGACATCGGCCACCTGCTCCTTGAGTTTCTCTTTCAGCCATCCGACCAGATCGGCGGCGACCTGGTCATCAAGCACCGGTTCGGCCCGCTCTTTCTTTTCCTCGACCGGCTTGTCTTCGCCGCCAAGTTTGAGATCAGCCTTGTCCGCCGAAACCAGCTTTTTCCCTTCGAACTCGCCCAGATAACTGAGAACGAAGTCGTCAATGGGCTCCATGGTGTAAATCAGTTCCACGTCCTTTTTCCGGAACATCTCGATATATGGCCCGGACTCGATGGCCACCCGGTTCGGGCCATTGATGTAATAGATTTCCTGCTGATCCGGTTGCAGGCGCAACAGATAATCGGACAACGATACCGGCGTACCGTCGGCGGACTTGGAGGTCTCGAAGCGCAACAGCTTGCCGAGTTCGGTTCGGTACTCGAAATCGCTGGTAATACCCTCCTTGAGATAGATGCCGAAGGTCTTCCAGAACTCAAGGTAACCGGCTTCATCCTTCTTTGCCTCCTCCTCAAGGAACTTGAGAAATCGTTTACTGATCACCCGCCGTATTTTGGCCACCAAAGCATTATCCTGCAAGGCCTGCCGGGAAATGTTCAGCGGCAGATCTTCGCTGTCAACGACCCCCTTGAGGAAGCGTAGCCATTCCGGCAAAATTGTCTCCGAATGCTGATCGATCAGAATCCGCTGGCAGTAAAGATTGACGCCCGGGTCAATCTTGCCGAAGCCCATGATCTCAAGATTGTCTTTGGGTACGAAGATCAAAGCGTTGATCGCCAGTGGAGCGTCAGTGGAAAAATGCAGGCGGTACATCGGCTCCTCGCTGACGTTGGCGATGAATTTGTAAAACTCGACGTACTCTTCATCCTTGATTTCGGAGCGGTTTCTGGTCCACAAGGCCTGGACGGTATTGACCGTTTCGCCCGCCAACTTGATGGCAAACGGTACGAAGGCCGAGTACTGCTTGATTACCGACTCCACCTTCCATTTCTTCGCGTAATCCTCGCACCCTTCCTTCAATTCCACGATCACCTTGGTACCCCGGTGCAGCCCGGGACACTCGCTGACGGTGAAGGTGCCTGTCCCATCCGACACCCATTCGTGCCCCTCACTACCGTCCCAGGAACGGCTGCGCACCCGAACCGTGGCACCGGCCATGAAGGCGCTGTAGAAACCGACCCCGAACTGACCGATGAGACTGACATCCTTGCGCGCCGCCTCAGCGAGCTGGGTCAGGAAGGTATTCGACCCGGAGTGGGCGATGGTACCAAGATTGGCGAGAAGCTCGTCCTTGGTCATGCCGATACCGGTATCGGTAATGGTCAACAGCTTCTTCTTCTCATCCAGATCGATGGTAATCTCCAGCGGCATATGCCCGTCGAACAATTCCTGCTCGCCATGCGTGAGGCTCTCGTGGCGGAATTTTTCCAGCGCGTCGGCGGCATTGGAGATCAGCTCCCGGATGAAAACGTCGCGCTCGGTGTAGAGTGAATTAATGACGATATCGAGGAGTTTTTTGGTCTCGGCCTGAAATTCATGGGTGGTTGCGGTGGTCATGGTGCGTCCTCTTGTGGCGTTATCGAATAACTCATGTGCCCGCTCTTGTAAGAGAGGCAGTGATCAACCGACACGACGCAGCGAAACGTCTAACCCGCTGAAAATACGGGATCAGATAACGCTTCCGGGACATCGTAGCGGTTCATCAATCCTTGCTTTTTCCTGAGAAGTCGGCGAAAATGTTAACCATCGAAGAATCAGTGTCAAGCCCGGCGCCCTCGTGGCGCCGCCAGTCTTTCATGAGGGATACCATGAGAATCATAGCCATCGGCGATATCCACATGGCCGCAGACGCCGTCACCCGCATCCCGGAAATCGGTTCTGCCGATCTGGTCATCATCAATGGTGATCTCACCAATTTCGGCGGTATCGAAGATGCAAAACGAGTGCTCGATACGGTTATGTCCGCCAACCCATCGGTCCTGGCCCAATTCGGCAATCTCGACAAACCGGAAGTCAACGACTACCTGGAAGGCCTGGGGATCAACCTGCATAACCAGGCCAGGTTGCTGCACCATCGGCTCTGCCTGATCGGTATCGGGGGCTCCAACAAGACACCTTTCGCCACGCCCTCGGAATTTTCCGAGACCGAATTGGCCGCCTTTATCGAACATGCCTACGAACAGGCTCGCGGCTACATCGACCTGACCGAACCGTTGGAAAAAATCAAGATCCCGACCATCTTCGTCAGTCACACACCGCCATTCGGCACCGCGGTCGATCGGCTCGCTTCCGGCACCCATGTCGGTTCCAGCGCCGTGCTCAGCTTCATTGAGGAACGCCAGCCAGAGCTCTGCATCTGCGGTCACATCCACGAAGCGGCCGGCACCGACCGGATCGGCCGCACCCCGATCTGCAACCCGGGGATGCTGAGCGAGGGTGGCTGGGTGGAGATAACCGTGAACGACACAACCGTGCAGGCCACCCTCCATGACCGAATCTAAAGATACCATCATCGTCGGCGCCGGCATCAGCGGTCTGGTGGTTGCCCATCACCTGCGGCGCCAGCGGGCCGACCGCCGTCTCGTGGTACTGGACAAGGCTGACCGTCCGGGAGGTGTCATCCAATCGTTTGCCGAAAACGGCTTTCACGCTGAATGGGGACCACACGGATTCCTCGACAACTGCCAAGAAAGTCGCACCTTGCTTCTAGAAACCGGCCTTGACCGGGAAGCGGTGGCAGCCTCGCTCGGCACCCATGTGCGTTATGTGTGCATCAACGGCAGCCTGATGATGATCCCCCAATCACCGTTGAAGATAATACGCGCCCCACTGATCCCGTTCAGCAAAAAGTTGCGGGTGCTTGGCGAGCTGTTCCAGCCGCCGCTGGAAGGAGAACCGACCGTGGCAAAATGGGCCGCCTACCGCTTCGGCCGGGCCCTGCTTCCATACGTGGACGCCGTCTTCACCGGCACCTATGCCGGCGACTACAACGAATTGAAAATCGATGCGGTGATGCCCGGCGTCCGGGCCCTGGAACGGCACCACGGCTCGGTCTTCCGTGGGGTCATTGCCAAGGCCCGTGCGGCACGCCAGAAAAAGAACGGCGGCAAGAAGCTTGCCATGCCGGCCATGACCAGTTTTCCCGAGGGTATGCAGCGTTTACCGGAACGGCTTGCCGAACCATTGCAACAGGCCGGAGACCTCCGTCTCGGCCACAGCGTCCAGCGCATCGAAAAACAAAGCGACGGCTGGCTCGTGGAAACCGG
>JAUVWB010000102.1 GCA_030604345.1 Desulfofustis sp.
ACTGATGGATTTTCAAATCTCTCGCGAAGAGGGTGTCTACCCGATGGTACCGGCAGGCAAAGCCACAACCGAGATGCTGCTCGTATGAACGACTGTGCCTCGCACTGCCGACCCGTCTCACGGTGGCGGGACCCATGAACTGAGGAGAATCCAGATCTTCATGCGTCAGGAACGTATTCCCATAGCTCGTGAAGGCTATCCGTTTATCGGGGCCGCCGCCTGGGCAACCATAGTCGGCGCGGTACTCGGTTACCAGTTGGTCGCACTGGTGCTTTTTTTCCTTACCCTGTTCATCCTCAATTTTTTCCGCGATCCGGAGCGGGTAACTCCCGCTGAGGGGGCGGCGATCATCGCCCCGGCGGACGGCAAGGTCATCGTCGTCGAGCAGGTGAACGACGAGCGATTTTCCGCCGACCGGCTGTGGAAGATCTCCATCTTCATGAACGTCTTCAACGTCCACGTCAACCGCATTCCCTGCGACGGTGTGGTCAAAGAGATCGCTTACGTACCGGGCCGTTTTCTCGCCGCCGATCACCGTCAGGCACATCTGCTCAACGAGTATTGTGCCACCACCATCCGTACCGACCGGGACGAGGAGGTGACGGTTGTCCAGGTGGCAGGCCTGATCGCCCGACGCATCGTCTGTCGGGCCGAAACGGGGGACCGGGTGCAATCCGGACAACGTTACGGCATGATCCGTTTCGGATCGAGGCTGGACATCTACCTCCCCCTTTCCGCCGACATCGTGACTGCCGTGGGACAAAAGACCAGATGCGGTGAGACCGTTATCGCCCGCTGGCCTTCCTAAGATACGGAACCTTTGCTTTTTATATCGATTTCTTTTATAGTACCCGAACATCGATCACCTCATCTCACCGACGCGACCATGACCGAGACCAACGAAGAAACCAGCAGCAAATTTCACCCGCTGCCGTGCCTGTTCACCATCGCCAGCCTGTTCTGTGGCTTCTATTCAATACTGGCCGCCTTCAAGGGGGATTACATAACCGCTGCCTATGCCATCCTGATAGCCGCCATCTTCGACGGCATCGATGGTCGCGTGGCGCGAATGACCGGGCAAACCAGTTCCTTCGGTGCCGAGCTTGACTCGCTGTGCGACATGGTCTCCTTCGGCGTTGCCCCGGCGCTGCTTGCCTATCTTTGGGCCCTTCATCCCTATGGCCGCTACGGCTGGCTGGCCGGCTTCCTCTACGTGGCGACCACGGCGCTGCGGCTGGCCCGCTTCAACACCCAGGCCAGTGAAGAGAACGCCCCGAAGAACTTTGTCGGCCTGCCCTGCCCGGCAGCGGCGGCAATGATCTCGTCGAGCGTCCTGTTCGGTCGTTATCTCGGCATCGAAGCGGACGTCAGGCACATCTCCCTGCTGATCATGGTCTACCTGCTTTCCTATCTGATGGTATCCACCCACTCCTATCACAGTTTCAAGTATTCGTCGAAACTGGCCAAGACCTTTCAGGTCCTGGTCGGTCTGGTCCTGTTGTTCATTGCCGTGGCCGCCGAACCCAACGTGATGCTGTTTGTCCTGTTTCTCGTCTATGTGGCCTCCGGTCCGTTTCTCGCCGCTTTCACCCGGCTAAGAAGCCTGGTTACGGCGGGAAGCAAGAAAGAGCACGACGAGACCGCCTATTGAGCCGCTGCGTCGCCGACATCCCAGCCCTGTTGGCCGTTGTGTAAACCACCGTTCCTCTTTCTCGGCAGCTGTATAGGGAGCCGTGAAAAATTGCCATTTCACCCAATCTCATCGTTGCGCAATCACATTTTATCTTCGGAATATCATATATATGCCTGCGGTAAAATGATCTTGCGCGCCTCGACCTTGAACGACATTTCGATTTTTTCAAGTTCTCCTATAGCGATTGAACAAAGCCAACAAACTTGTTACGATTCCAGACCGATCAGTCATGCATCGTAACAATCGCACGTTACTCTTCTCATAACGAGGTTACCCATGTTTACTCGTAAGCCTGCCTATAACGTTGCCGTCGTCGGCGCCACCGGAGCGGTCGGCGGTGCCATGCTCGAAACCCTCGCCAGGCGTCGTTTCCCGGTGGCAGAGCTGCGCCCCCTCGCCTCCGAGCGGTCCAAGGGAAAAACGGTGAGCTTCCAGGGAAAACAGATCCCCGTCCAGGTCCTCACCAAGGACGCCTTTGTTGGTATCGATTTCGCCCTGTTCTCTGCCGGTGCCGCCCGTTCCCTGGAGTTCGCCCCCGCAGCCGCCGCAGCCGGGGCCATTGTCGTCGACAATTCCAGCGCGTTTCGCATGGATCCGGATATCCCACTGGTGGTCCCGGAAGTCAATCCGCAGGCCATAGCCGATTACACGAAACGAGGCATTATCGCCAACCCCAACTGCTCGACCATTCAGATGCTGGTCGCCCTGAAGCCCATTTACGATCGCGTCGGCATCAAACGCATCGTCGTATCCACCTATCAGGCCGTCTCCGGAACCGGTGCTTCCGCCATCCAAGAATTGAAGCAGCAGGTCCACGATTACGTGGCCGGCACGAAACTCTCGAACCAGGTCTACCCGCACCAGATCGCCTTCAACTGTCTGCCGCACATCGATTCTTTCCTGGAAAACGGCTACACCAAGGAAGAAATGAAGATGGTCAACGAGACCAGGAAGATCCTCGATGACCAGAGCATTGGCGTGACTGCAACGGCCGTCAGGGTGCCCGTTTTTTATGGTCACTCGGAAGCGATCAACATCGAAACCCGGGAGAAGATATCCGCCGCCCAGGTCAAAGAGCTGCTCAGCCAAGCCCCTGGCGTTCAGGTGGTCGACGATCCGCAGCAGTTCCGCTATCCGCTGGCAACCGTGGCGGAAGGAACCTTCCCCACCTACGTCGGCCGCATCCGCGAAGATGAATCGATCGCCAACGGCATCAATCTTTGGGTGGTGGCCGATAACATTTTGAAGGGCGCCGCCTTGAACACCATTCAGATCGCAGAGCAGTTTTTCAGCGATTGAATGTGCCCGCAGCGCTGAATCAGCCGGCAGTCCGGATCCTGGCAAAAAATGAGCGGCACCTCCGCCGGGTCTGGCTTCGCCTGATAGATGAGCAACGATGAGAATCATCAGCGGTACGGCCCGGGGCCGGCGCCTGTTCGCTCCTGCCGACGGCCGACAGACCATCAGGCCAACGGCCGATCGGGCGCGGGAGGCGCTGTTCAGCATCATCGGTCCATCGATCGTCGACAGCACCGTTGTCGATCTCTTCGCCGGTACCGGGGCCTTTGGCTGCGAAGCGCTGAGTCGGGGAGCCGCTCATGTCCTGTTCATCGACAACCGCAAAGCGGCATTGCGCCTGATCGCGAAAAATATTGCGCTGATCGACAACGGGCCGCAACGTTCCTCAGTGCGGCAGGCCGATCTTGCCAGGGGAGTAGGGACCTTTCTTGACACCCTCGACCGGATGTCCTGCGATATCGTATTCATCGATCCTCCCTATGGCAAAGGGCTCGCCGATGCCGTGCTCAAGAGCCTCGACACGAGCAGTCGGCTTCATGAGCAGTCATTGATCATTGTCGAGGAGCAGAGCGCCTATGTCCCGCCGACCGATTTTGTCCGGCTGACCCCGGTGGACAGCAGGCGCTACGGGGCCGCGCTTTTCACTTTCTTTCGTATGGCGTCAGATAGATAAAACCCATCACGTGACCATTCCATGAGCCCAGATCCCCACCAACCGACCACCGCCATCTATCCCGGCACCTTTGACCCGATCACCAACGGCCATCTCGATTTGATCAATCGCGGCCTCAACCTCTTTGACAGGATTGTCGTGGCTATTGCCATCAATCCCGGAAAAGCGCCGCTGTTCAGCTTGGAGGAACGACGCTCCATGATCCTCGACTGCTTCCAGGGCAACGATCGCATCGAGGTGGATTCCGTGTCTGGACTGCTGGTGGAGTACGCCGCTCGACGCAAGGCCAGAGCCATTATCAGAGGATTGCGGGCGGTATCCGATTTTGATTATGAGTTTCAGTTGGCGCTCATGAACCGTAAATTGGAACGATCGGTTGAGTCTGTCTTTTTGATGCCCGGTTTTCGCTGGATTTTCATCTCTTCGTCCATTGTCAAGGACGCTGCAAGACACGGCGGCGACGTCCGAGATCTTGTTCCGGAGCATGTCTTTCGCAAACTCCGCGAAAAATTCAGCCGACCGGCCTCTTCTACCGGCCCGGTACCATGAGCCACACCTCGCCCCACAACAAGCTGATCCTGCGAAGAACTCTGCTCTTCCTCGGTTCAGTGCTGCTTCTTTATCCCCTGTTTCGGTTCGTGCGTTTCCGGCTACCGAAAAAGCCCAAGATCGTGGAAATCAGCGGTTCAATCAAAAAAGACGGATATCTGGCCCGCGACGAGTTCATCCTCTTTTCACGGCAGGAGAAATTGTGGGCGGTCAGCCGGGTCTGCACGCATCTGGGATGTCGGGTCAACTTCAAGGAACAGGAAGGGGTCCTGGAGTGTCCCTGCCACCAGAGCCGTTTCTCTGTTCACGGTGAGGTAATTCGCGGTCCTGCCGAGCGGAACCTGGCATTGCACCCGGTACGGCAACAAGCCTCTCCCCCGACCCTTGTCATAACCATCCAGTAGCTCGCCATGAAACCGGCCGAGGCACCTCAGGGGTTCCTGCAGACCATCAAATGGGGTGCGTGGAGCCTGCTCTGCCTGTATCTCTCCCTGATCTCAGGGATCGTGGTCGGGATTCAGTACGATCTGTACGAACCATTTTATTCAACTTCGGCCATCGACATCCTCGTTCCCTTCGGTTCCTGGTTTCGCTCGCTGCATTTTTATACCAGCCAGTTCTTCCTGTTCTTCGCTCTTATCCACTATCTGGTCGTATTCAAGAAATCAGAGCATTACGACAACCGGTCGTTCGTCATGCTGGTCATCTGCCTGCCGGTGATTCTATTGCTGCTCTTTACCGGCTATGTCTTGCGCTACGACACCACCGGTTTCGCCGCCGGCATGATAGCCGAACATATCATCGAAGCCATCCCACTGGTTGGATCCTTTCTCAACCGACTGCTCTTTTCCATTTCCGATCATGGCTTGCAGCGAGTCTATCTGCATCACGTCTGTTCTTTCAATTTGTTGTTTTTTATACTCGCCTGGGAACACCTGCGTCGCTACCCGGTACGTTTTTCGCAGCATCTTCCCTTTTTGGCCGTGGTCCTCGGCGTCTGTTTTTTTGTCGGTGCCCCGCTTGATCCGGAAACACTTGGCATCACTTACATCACCGGCCCCTGGTTTTTCCTCGGGCTCCAGGAGTTATTGCGTTATCTGCCCCCACTCGTCGCCGGCGTGCTGATACCGCTTTCTTTTCTCGGCGGCTTACTGGTGCTGCGCCAGAACAACCCCTATTTCTTACTGGTGCTGGTGTTTGTCTGTGGCTGGTTGGCCCTGTACCTTCTCTTCTCCCTTTTCGCCCTCACCCTCCATGGCTGATCGACCTGGAGCAAGCTCATCCACACGATCTTCCGCCTCGACCGCTGATCCGATTCTGGGTGTCTGCCGTGCCTACCGATCTACACGATGATCAGAAACAACAAGGCCGGTGCTGCCTGCTCATGCGGCAACACCGGCCCTTACGCTGCACGTTCTACCAGGGATAAGAAAACCTTAACGTGTCTCTCTACTGCTCTCGGGAGTCCAGGCGCTTGCGAAGTTCCTCAAGCTCTTTCTGAAGAGAGACGCGCAACGCCTCCAGTTCCTTTTTCACATATTCAGCAATGGCCTTCTCAGGTGTCATCCCCGTCGACAGTGCCGTTTCGCTTTCAGCCTGGTGGTCATCACCAAAGCCTGCTGATTCAATATCTGCTGCGATGAGTTCGTCAGCGGCGACAACAAAATCGGGGTCATCATCCAGACTCATAAAAGGTGGCTCATCGGGCTGAACCAGCTCTTCGGTTTTCACTATGTCCGCATCAGTATCCCATTCTTCAACAGGACCCCCGCCGCCCGCCGTCTCCCCGGCAGCAAAGTCCTCACCCTCTCCGGCAGCGAAATCCGGCTGTTCATCGAGGCTCAAGAAGGTCGGGTCAGCGGCGACCGCCACATCATCCATTTTTTCCTCAGCCATCGGTTCCTCTTCGGGAACCGGCTCAAAAACTGCGGAGAAATCGGTGTTCAGGTCAGGTTGCTCAACGGTCGGCGCCACCATTTCCTGATCATCGAC
>JAUVWB010000027.1 GCA_030604345.1 Desulfofustis sp.
CAGGCTCAACAGCATGCGCATCAAGGCTTTTCCCTTTCGGAAAGAAGTATTCGATTTCATTGACCGGCACGAGACGGTGTTCATCGTCGAACAGAACCGGGACGCCCAGATGCGCATCCTGCTGGCCGGCGAATGCCAGGTCGCACCGGGCAAACTGGTGCCGGTCACCAACTTCAACGGGCTGCCGATCACGGCCCGCATGATCACCAATCAGATCCACACCACGTTGCTCGCCTGCGGCCATGCCTGTCTGGCCGACCGAAGTCCCGCCCCGGAGAAACGACCATGAGTTACACCCGTCCCGGCTTCCGCCACCCAGAGTCCCAGAAAAACCGTCTCGGACTGACACGCAAGGATTATGAAGGCTCGATCTCGACACTGTGTGCCGGTTGCGGCCACGATTCCATCGTCAGCGCCATCATCACCACCGTCTTTGAGATGTCCATCGAGCCGCATCGCATCGTCAAGTTGTCCGGAATCGGCTGTTCGTCGAAGACGCCGGCCTATTTTCTCAACCGCGCCCATGGTTTCAATTCGGTGCATGGCCGTATGCCTTCGGTGGCCACCGGGGCTAATATGGCCAACCGCGATCTGATTTATCTCGGCGTCTCCGGCGACGGCGACACCGCCTCCATCGGCATGGGGCAGTTTGCCCACGTGGTCCGGCGCAACCTGAACATGATCTACATCTGCATGAACAACGGCTGTTACGGCCTCACCAAGGGCCAGGACTCGGCCACCGCCGACAAGGGATCACAGGCCAAAAAAGGCGAACCGGTCGCCCTGGAGTCCATCGATCTCTGCGAAATGGCGATCCAGCTGGGCGCCGGATTCGTTGCCCGCGGCTTCTCCGGCGATAAAAAGCAATTGGTGCCGATGCTCAAGGCCGCCATCGCTCACAAGGGCCTGGCCTTTGTCGACGTGATCTCGCCCTGCGTCACCTTCAACAACGCCCCCACCTCCACCAAGAGCTACTCCTGGGTCAGGGAGCACATGGAGGTCACCAACACCTTCGACTTCATTCCGTTGCGCCAGGAGATCACCACCGAGTATGACCATGGGACGGCTATCCCGGTGACCCTGCACGACGGTTCCATCATCAACCTCTACAAGCGCGAAGACAAGGAAATCATCACCAGCCGCAGAGAGGCGATCAACGCCCTTGAACAGGCCAAGGGCAACCATCAGATTCTCACCGGCATCCTCTATGTGAACCCGGCCAGCAACGATTTTCACGATATCAACAACACCGTGGAAAAGCCGCTCAACGAGTTCGGCGAAGCTGATCTCTGCCCCGGCAATGCAGCGCTGCAGGCCTTTAACGAGAGCCTTCGCTGAGCCCCGACGACGACGGCTGCACTCGTTTTCTTCGCTGTTGAATTATTAGCTGCAGGCGGCTACCATGGTTGGCAAGAGGGCGGTGAGCGAGCAGGCCCGGAAAGCATCCGGCGTCATGCTCCCTGTGGCCCCGGTTGTCCCCTGAGGTCCCACGTGCCATGGCCATTCACCAGCGAAGCGACATCGGCGCCGTTGTCAGCGCCATCGACCGTCAGCACCCCAAACAGGTCTATCTTTGCTGCGGTGAGCGGTATCTCTGTCAGCAGACGGCCGGCCAGATCGAGGAGTCCTTCAGGCGCAACGGCGGGGGGACGGTGCACTCAGTTGACGGATCGACGGAGGACTCGGGCCGACTCCTGACCCGCTTGCAAAGCCTCAGCCTGCTACCCGGCTGGCAAATCTATCGGGTCAGCGACACCAGACTTTTTCTGTCCCGGGCAAGCCTTGGTGATCTCTGGGAAAAGGCCTGCCAAGCCCACCGGGACAAGAAGAATGAAGCAGCCGCTCGCTATCTGTCGCACCTGTTGAGCCTGACCGCCATCGACCGGGGTGAACCCTGCGTTTTCGCGAACCTCTCCCCGGACCAGTGGCAGACTGTTTTTGGCTTTCCCCACCCCGGCGGATCACTGGTCTGGGCCGACGAGCTACATGCCAACTCGGTGACCGCAACCGCTCCTGCCGCCGAAGATGATGGAGAACGACTGATCGCCCTGATCGAAAAAGGGCTTCCCGGAAAAAATGTGCTGCTGCTGCTCGCCGATACCGTCGACAAACGCAAACGGTTGTTTACCGCCATCAAAACCCATGGAGAGGTCATCGACTGTTCGGTTCTTGAGGGCTCATCAAAAGCTGCCGTGGACGGGCAGAAAACGGTCGTCCGCGAATTGGCCCTGGCCACCCTGCAGGAATTCGGCAAAACGATCTCAGCAAAGGTTCTTGAGCAGCTGTTCGAACGAATCGGTTGTCACCCCATCGCGGTGGTCCGGGAAACCGAGAAATTGGCACTCTATGCGGACGAACGGCAGGAGATCTCCGCCGAGGATCTGGATCTCCTGGTCGGCCAGACCAGGGAGGAAGCGATCTTTGCGCTGACCGAAGCCCTTTCAGCTCGGGACAGGGCCAAATCGCTGAACGTGCTGCACCATCTTTTACGCAACAATGTCCACCCGTTGGCCATCTTTGCCGCGTTGCGCAATTTCCTGCGCCGCCTGCTGATATTCAGATCTCTGCAGATGCAAGCGCAGCCCCGTTGGTACCGGGGAATGAGTGCTGCCGCCTTTCAGAACGAATACTTGCCGGCCCTGAAGGAGAACGGCCAGTGGCCGGAGTTGCTGAAAGGGCACCCGTACGCCTTGTTCATGAGCTTTTCCCGCGCGGCACAATGGTCTGCTGTGGCCCTGCAGCAGGGCTTGGCCGAGTTGGCGGAAGCCGAATTCCGGCTCAAAGGGTCATCGCTGCCACCGGCTCTTGTCCTCGAATCGCTTCTCATCACCCTGATGAGCCCGGAGAAGTCATCGGCAGCGGTGGCATGAAGCCATTGAAAACAACCCGAACAGGATTATTGTTAGTATCAACGACGAAGGTAATCCACTGACGAACTTGAGAGAAACATAAAAAGAGATGGGAGAAAAAAAAGGAGCGCTGCAGGACCTGGTAGTGACCGAGGATCGCAGCGAAACCAAGGAGCCACCCCTGTACAAGGTGCTCCTGCACAACGATGATTATACGACCATGGAATTCGTGGTATCGATCCTGGAAAACATCTTTCACAAGTCCCATCAGGAAGCGACCAGGATCATGCTCAATGTCCACCTCGAGGGCGTCGGCGTGGCCGGGATCTATACCCGGGAAATCTGCGAGACCAAGATCGCCATCGTCCACGAGTTGGCCAAGAAGAACGAATTCCCCCTGCGTTGTAGCATGGAAAAAGAATAGCAGTACCACCCCCAGAGCGAGCACCGCCTTATGTTGAGTAAAACGTTAGAAGCAGCATTAATCAGGGCCATCAAAGAGGCGAAAAGCCACAACCACGAATTCGTCACCGTCGAGCACATGCTCTATGGGCTGTTGTACGACGAGTTGACCGCCTATATCATCAGGGAATGCGGTGGCTCGGTGGAGACCCTCAAACAACGGCTTGAGTCTTTTCTGGCCTCGGAAATCCCCACCATCACTGCCGCCGGAGGCGGTGATCCCACCCAGACCATCGCCTTCAACCGAGTCCTGCAGCGGGCTGTTGCCCATGTGCAGAGCTGTGGCAAGAAAGAAGTTGATTCGGGCGACGTCCTGGTGGCCATCTTTTCCGAAACCGAATCACATGCCGTCTACTTCCTCAGTTCAGTGGGGGTCGGCCGGATGGCCGTCGTCAACCTGATCGCCCATGAACTGCCCGAAGGGCTGCAGCAGGAACCTTTTCCGCACCCGCCGCCGGACCCGCGAAATCAGCCGCAGCCAGGCAAGAGTGACAAGGAAGACCGGGCTTTGGCCGACTTCACCATCAACTACGCTCGACTCGCCGAGGAAGGCAAGATCGACCCGCTCATCGGCCGCAATGAGGAGATCAACCGGATGATGCAGGTGTTGTGCCGAAGAAAGAAAAACAACCCGTTGCTGGTCGGTGAACCGGGCGTCGGCAAAACCGCCATGGCCGAAGGGTTGGCACTGCGTATTCACGAGGACAAGGCGGCCAGAAGCCGGGGCGAAAAGGCAACGGTGCCGCAGCTGCTGCAGGACGTGGAGATCTACCAGTTGGATATGGGAACCCTGGTGGCCGGCACCAAATACCGGGGAGACTTCGAAAAACGGTTAAAGAGCGTGGTGGCGGCCATCGAGAAGAAGGAGAACGCCATCCTCTTCATCGACGAGATGCACACCATCGTCGGGGCCGGAGCGACCAGCGGCGGCTCCATGGATGCCTCGAACCTGCTGAAACCGGCCCTGCAGTCGGGGATCCTGCGCTGCATCGGCTCAACCACCTACGAGGAGTACAAGAACCAGATCGAAAAGGACCGGGCCCTGTCGCGGCGCTTCCAGAAGATCGATATCGAGGAACCAACCGTCGACGACTCCGTACAGATCCTGCGCGGCCTGCAATCCCGTTACGAAAAACACCACCAGGTCCGTTATTCGAAAGCGGCGGTCCGGGCCATGGTGGAATTGTCGGCCCGTTACCTCAACGAGCGTTTTCTGCCGGACAAGGCCATCGACGTGATGGACGAGGTGGGCTCCCTGTTCCGCCTGGAAAACCGCCAGAATACCGTGGTCAAGGTGCCTGACGTGGAGCGGGTGGTGTCGCGGATCGCCCGGATCCCGGCGCGCACCAGAAAAGCAGCCGACGTGGAGTCGCTGAAAGGGTTGGAAGGGACACTGCAAGGGGTGATCTTCGGTCAGGACCCGGCCATCGAGGCACTGGTCAAGGCGGTGAAGCGCTCCCGGGCCGGGCTGGGCAACCCCGATTCACCCACCGGCAGCTTCCTCTTCGCCGGCCCCACCGGTGTCGGCAAGACCGAGGTGGCCCGGCAGTTGGCCCGCGCCCTGGCGGTTCACTTCGAACGGTTCGACATGTCGGAGTATATGGAGAAACACGCGGTCGCCCGGCTGATCGGTGCCCCCCCGGGCTACGTCGGCTTCGACCAGGGCGGCCTGCTCACCGAGGCCATCCGCAAACACCCTTACTCGGTACTGCTGCTCGATGAAATCGAAAAGGCCCATCTGGACATTTTCTCAATCCTGCTGCAGGTGATGGATCATTCCACCCTGACCGACAACTCAGGGCGCAAGGCCGATTTTCGCAACGTCATCATCATCATGACCACCAACGCCGGGGCCCGGGAACTAACCGCCAACACCATCGGCTTTGTCGGCGACAAGACGCAAAAGGAAAGCAACAAGGCGGTTGAAAAGCTTTTCTCACCGGAGTTTCGCAACCGGCTCGACGGCATCATCACCTTCTCCGCTCTGGACAATGCGGCCATGCAAAAGGTAGTCGACAAACTGATCGGCGAATTGGAAGGGCAGCTCTCGGAAAAGCGGGTCAAGATCGAACTGACCACCGCCGCCCGGGAATGGCTGGCCGTCAAAGGCTACGATCCCGATTTCGGGGCCCGGCCGTTACGCCGTCTGATCATGCGGGAGATAGGCGACGTACTGGCCGAACAGCTCCTCTTCGGCGAGCTGGCACATGGAGGTGTGGCAAAGATCGGCATCCGCAGCGACGCCTTGCACTTCTCCTCCACCCCGTGAACCAACCCACCGACTCCCGGGCTCTCTTTCCCGGGAACCAGGCATACGGGGACCCATGACCGACTGTCTGTTTTGCAAGATCGCCACCGGAGCAATCACGGCCGAGATCCTTTATGAGGACGACGACGTCCTTGCCTTTCGAGATATCGCCCCGCAGGCCCCGCACCACTTTCTGGTTATCCCGAGACGTCACCTGAGCGGGCCGGCGGCTATCGGCAGCGACGAGGAGCAGCTCTTCGGCAAGATGATGCGGATCGGGGCCGAGTTGGCCGAACAAATGGGAATCGGCACCGGGTTCCGGGTGGTATTGAACAACGGCTCCGAGGCCGGGCAGACCGTTTTCCACATCCACATGCACATCCTCGGCGGTCGACCGATGCACTGGCCGCCCGGCTAATTGGTGATTTCATGAGGAACCTTTCCCGATACCGTAGACGCCCCTTTCTCCCTGCCACGGCGCCGAGCGCATGAGCGTCAGCGAACGGGTACTGGCCCTCGTCGCTGGGGCCGCCCCTGAGCATCTTCTGGCGCTGCTTGTCGCCCTGCCGCTGCTTTTGCTCCTGGCTATCGGCGCCGGGTGGCGGGCCGGTTACTGGAAGAGACGGGCGGTTCGCCTGGAATCGCGGACAGCAACCCTGGAAGAGAGGCTCTCTCAGGAACGGCACCATGCCGACGAAAAAATCGAGCTGCTCAACCGGGTCGGCACGGCCATGCAGGCCGAGTTCAAGAACCTGGCCCAGGACATCTTCGAAGAGAAGTCCCGACACTTGAGCCACCTCAACAGCGAACGGCTGGACAGCCTGCTGCAACCGTTCCGGGAACAACTGCGCTTGTTCACGGCCACCGTCGAGCATGCGTTTCTCGAAGAGACCCGGGACCATGCCTCCCTGAAGCAGGAGATTGTCCAGTTGCGCCAGTTGAATCAACAGATCAACGAGGAGGCGGCCAACCTGGCCCGAGCCATCAGCGGCAACAAGAAAAGTCAGGGGGATTGGGGGGAAATGGTGTTGGAGAGACTGCTCGAGCAGTCCGGACTGCGCCGCGGCCATGAATATCTCGTACAAACCGTTCTGCGTGACGCCGACCACCGGCTGTACCGACCCGATGTCATCATTCGTCTGCCGGAACAACGGGATATCGTCATCGACTCCAAGGTGTCTCTGGCCGCCTGGAGCCGTTACATCGTCGCCGATGATGAAGCCGAGCGCAGGCGGGCCCTGCATGAACACATCGGGGCGCTGCGCCAGCATCTGAAAGATCTTGCCGGTAAAGATTACCGTTCATTGCCCGACCTGCGGTCGCTGGATTTCGTCCTGATGTTCGTGCCCATCGACGCCGCCTTCATCACCGCGGTGCAGCATGAGGAATCATTGGTCGGTGACATGTATGCCCGCAAGGTCATCGTCGTCACCCCCACCACCCTGTTCGCCGCCTTACGGACCATCGAGCACTTCTGGCAGATCGAACGCCAGAACAAGCATGCTCAGGAGATTGCCGAACGGGCCGGCATCCTCTACGACAAGCTGGTTGGGTTTCTCGAAGACATGGAACGCCTCGGCCGCCAGATCGACACCTGCAAAGACACCTATGACAAGGCAATGACCAAGGTCTGCCGCGGCCGCGGCAACTTGCTCGATCAAGCCAGCCGTTTTCCCCGACTCGGGGTCAAGGTCAAGGCGGAACTACCTAAGAGCTTTACCGACAAAGTCGACGCCTGATACTCGGGAACATCATGATTCCGCCGCTCCGAAGAACCGTGAACCGGGAGTCGTTCCTCTTTACGGTTTCTTGCCAAACCGTGTTAAACATGGTACTCACTTTGGGCAATCGGCTGACCCGGTTCGACAGGTATTTTCTCCGCCCTTGACGCTGTCTTCAACCAGGAGGAGGTCTCGTGCTGCTGCATCACACCTTTATCGAAGTCGCAAAAAGACAGGGCAATGCCCTTGCCATCCACGACTTCACCACCAACAAAGAAGTCTCGTACCACCGGGCCCTGCTCGCTTCACTGCTGCTTCGTTCCGTTTTCAAGTCCTACAGCAAAGGGTTCATCGGTGTCATGCTGCCCACGTCGGCCGGCTGCATCCTCACCAAAATTGGCCTGTTGATGTGCGGCCGCATCCCGGTGATGATCAATTACTCAACCGGGGCCGATCAGAACGTTCGCTACGCCCAGAAAAAATGTGGTTTCCGCACGGTTGTCACGTCCAAGGCCCTGTTAGAGAAGATCGATTGTCCCCATGTGGACGGCATGGTCTACATCGAGGACATCATGGAGGGCTTAACCGGCTTGAGCAAGATCAAGGCGGCACTATTCGCCAAGCTGCCGGCTGGAGTCATCAAGGCACTTGTCCATGACGGCAGGGACGACGACGTGGCGGTCATCCTGTTTACCAGCGGCAGCGAAAAAGACCCCAAGGCGGTACAGCTCTCCCATAAGAATATCGCCGCCAACGTGATGGCCGCCGCTGAGCGGTTCGGCTTCACCACCGAAGACAAATTCCTCTCGTCACTCCCCTATTTTCACGTCTTCGGCCTGACGGTCAACCTCTGGGTGCCGATCTTTCACGGCTGCACCATTCTCTCCTACGCCAACCCGCTCGACTATCGCAAGATCTGTGAGATCGTTCGGGACCACAAGGCCACCCTGATGGTCGGCACGCCCAGTTTTTTCTGGGGGTACCTGCGCAAATCGGAAAAAGGCGATTTCGAGTCACTGCGGATCGCCCTGGTGGGGGCCGACAAATGCCCGGACGCCCTGCGCGAGGCCTTTAAGGAAAAGCACGGCATGACCCTCTATGAGGGATACGGGGCCACCGAGTGCGCCCCGGTCATCTCCGCCAACTCCGAGGCCGAAAACCGGCCCGGCAGTGTCGGCAAACCGATCCCCGGTGTCCAGGTGCGGATCGAGAATTACGAGACCGGCGAGGAATGCGGCCCCGGCGAAGACGGCCGCATCCTGGTAAAAGGGGACAATGTGATGATCGGCTATTACGACGATTTCGAGCAAACTTCCCTGCACATCCGGCACGGCTGGTACGATACCGGCGACATGGGCAACATCGACAGCGACGGCTACCTCTGGCATGTGGGCCGCATCAAACGCTTTGTCAAGATCGGCGGAGAGATGATCTCACTGGTGAAGATCGAGTCGCTTCTGGAAAAAATTGTCCCGGAAGACATCCAGTGCTGTGTCGTCGAAGTGCCGGACTCAACGAAAGGCGCACGGATCGTGGCCGTCACCACGGCAGCGATTGACGAAAAAGCGGTTTTGAAAAAACTTGGCGAGCAATTGCCGAAGATCGCCCTGCCCAAGCAATTCCTGGTGTTGGAAGATCTGCCGAAAATGGGCAGCGGCAAGATTGATTTCCGCAAAATCACGGAAACCGTGCGCGAAATGCTGGCAGAACAACGAAAATCTTGATGACCGAAGCCCCGCCGGCCCGCCGCTTGCGCCCGGCCTTCTTTTTACTCCGTGAGCCGGTGATCGACTCGGCTCGCTTCCTGCTGCTGCTACTCCTTCTCGGCTGGTTCTTCTCCCGAAGCCTCGATTCGCTCGGCTACCATTGGCAATGGCACCGGGTCAAGCCCTTCCTGTTCACCATTGCCGACGGCAACCTGATCCCCGGACCATTGTTATACGGACTGGCGGTCACGGTGAAGATCTCCGCGGTCAGCCTGGTCTGCGCCTTTGTGATCGGCATGGCCGTCGCGCTGTTGCGACTCTCCTCATCACCCGTATCCCGACTGATCGCCAGAGTCTATCTGGAAATCATTCGTAACACTCCGCTGCTTATCCAGATATTCTTTATCTATTTCGTGCTCGGCCCGGTTCTCGGCCTGGACCGGTTCCCCGCCGCCGTCTTGGCGCTCAGCCTCTTCGAAGGGGCCTATGCCTCGGAAATCTTCCGCTCCGGCATTCTTTCGGTGGATCGCGGTCAACTGGAAGCAGCAGCCAGTATCGGCCTGAAAAACCGGCAAATCTACCGCTATATCGTTCTACCGCAAGCCCTCCGCACCGTGACACCGCCGTTGACCAGTCAGGCCATCTCGCTGATCAAGGACTCGGCCCTGGTCTCCACCATCGCCATCTACGACCTGACCATGCAGGCCCAGGCTCTCATCTCCGAGACCTTTTTGACTTTTGAAATCTGGTTCACCGTTGCCATTCTCTACCTGGTGATTACCATTTCATTGTCCTTTCTGGTGGCATATCTGGAAAGCCGATTCAAACTCAATTAGCCGGGATCGCGTCATTTCTCGCACTGGTTTTGGCCACTCATCATCTGGGGGCCTTGAAAGATTCGAAATTTCGTTCAAGATCAAGGCGCGCAAGAGAATTTGCCGCAGGCATATACATGATATTCCGAGGATACAATTCGATTGCGCAACGATGAGATAGGACGAAATAGCAATTTTTCAAAGTTCCCATCTGTAAAGGAGGAAGTATGCAGACATTTCGCTCGGTCACCTGCGCCCTCGCTTTTTTGGTCCTGCTCGCCGCCCCGTTCGCCGGCCGGGCATCAGCCGCATCCATCCAGAATGACCTGGCCCAGGCCAGTGTCGTCGAACAGATCGTCAAACGAGGAGTCCTGCGGGTCGGCATGGACACCTTTGAGCCTTGGGCCATGAAAGACAAGAATGGCCAGTTCATCGGTTTTGAGATCGATGTGGCCAGCCGTCTCGCCGAAGATATGGGCGTGAAAATCGAATTTGTCCCCACCGCCTGGTCAGGAATCATCCCGGCCCTGCTGACCGGCAAGTTCGACGTGATCATCGGTGGCATGGGCATCCTGCCGCAACGGGCCCTGAAGGTCAATTTCACTGAGCCGTACGACTATACCGGCATGTCTATCGTCGCTCACCAAGAAAAAGCCGGCGGTTTCAGTTCTTTGGCCGACTTCAACCGTCCCGAGGTGGAGATCGCCGTCAAACTCGGCACCAGCGCCGTGGCTGCAGCCAAAAAGTATCTGCCGCAGGCGACCCTGCGTCTCTTTGAGACCGAACCACAAGCCTATCAGGAATTGCGCAACGGCAAGGTGCATGCGGTTGTCGGCAACGCCCCGAAGCCGGCGTTCGAGGCCCTCACCTATCCCGACACCCTGTTCCTGCCGCTGGCCGAGACCTTTACCCGTGAACCGGTTGGCTTTGCCCTGCGTAAAGGGGATCCAGACGCCCTGGCCTTTTTCAACTCCTGGATTACCGGCGTCCGCGAGGAGGGCTGGTTGCAGGAACGGCACCACTACTGGTTCGAGACCCGTGACTGGGTCGACCAGGTGCAATAGGGCGACTCGAGTCCCGCTCCCCGGGGCCTTGCCGGACATATCCGGCAAGGCCCCGGGGAGCGTCTTGATCATGAGCAGACGTCCTTATCGTTTATCCTGGCTCGACCTGGTATTGATCGTCGGCGTGCTCAGCCTGGTCGGATTCATCGTCTACCGGTTGTTCTTCGTTCTCGAGTATCGCTGGAACTGGTCGGTCGTTCCCACCTACCTGGTTCGCTACGACGAACAGAACGGGCAATGGCTGCCCAACATCCTGTTGGAGGGGTTGTTCACCACCATCA
>JAUVWB010000021.1 GCA_030604345.1 Desulfofustis sp.
ATGACAAAATCAGGTTGATCGACGAGGAAGGCAACCAGGTCGGCGTCATCAGTGCTCGAGAGGCACGGGAGCGGGCCTACGAAGCGGGTCTCGATCTTGTCGAAGTCTCACCCAACGCCGATCCGCCCGTTTGCCGGATCATGAACTACGATAAGTTTCGCTACGAACTGAAGAAGAAACAGCAGGAGGCAAAGAAGCGGCAGACCACGATCGAGACCAAGGAGATCAAGTTCCGGCCCAAGACCGAGGAACATGACCTGAACTTCAAGATCAAGAACATCAAGAAGTTTCTGGCCCAAAAAAACAAGGTCAAGATCACCATGCGCTTCCGCGGCCGCGAAATCGTCTATGCCCAGACCGTCGGGATGGAAGCCATGAACCACATCGTTTCCATGCTCGAAGAGGATGCCGCGATCATTCAGCCTCCGACCATGGAAGGCCGACAGATGGTCATGTTCGTCGGTCCCAAGACGCAGAAATAACACAAGAGGTTTCCCACCGGAAATCGGCATCCCGGCTCACCCCATCCCACTGGAGCCAGGTTGCAGCAACCGGTATCATATCGTTTGTAAAGGAGTGGATCTACCATGCCGAAAATGAAAACCAACAGAGGTGCTGCCAAACGGTTCAAGCTCACCGGTTCCGGCAAGATCAAGCGGAACAAGGCGTACAGCAGTCACATTCTGACCAAGAAATCAACCAAGAGAAAACGCAATCTGCGTCAATCAGATCTGGTGGACAGCGCCAACAACAAGGCCATCCGGAAAATCCTGCCGTATCTGTAGCAGGCGGCCGACCATTGACGCAGCATTAGCTGGTAATTGACCCCTGCACCGCGGGGAGACAAGGAGTAACGAATATGGCTCGAGTAACCAGAGGATTCAAGGCACGACGGCGGAGAAATCGTGTACTGAAGCTCGCAAAAGGATATTATGGCGGTCGCAGCAGACTCTACCGCTCGGCAACCGAGGCGGTCGACCGGGCCTTGGTCTACGCCTATCGCGATCGCAAAGCACGCAAGCGTGATTTTCGCAAATTATGGATCACCCGGATCAATGCCGCGGCCAACATGAACGGCATGAGCTACAGCAAGCTGATGGGCGGATTGAAGAAAGCCGGGGTGGATCTGGATCGCAAGGTCCTGGCCAACATGGCCATCCTCGATCCGGGCGCTTTTTCGCAGGTCGCAAAAATCGCAGCCGAAGCGAACGCCTAAGCCAGCCCTTTCCCCTTTGCTGATTCCGTTATGCCGGTTGCGGTTGTTCAATCGTAACCGGCATAGTGTTTGTAACGACTCTTCCCGACACAGGACATCATGGAGCAAGAGCTAGACAAACTCCGCAGCGAAGCGACCGGTGCTCTCGCTGACGTGACTGATTCCCAACAACTCGAAGCTTTCCGTATCAAGTATCTGGGCAGGAACGGTCTGGTCAGCGGCCTGATGCGCCGCATCGGTGCCATCGATCCGGCCGATCGCCCCCGCTTCGGCATGCTGGCCAACGCCTTGAAGAACGAGATGGAGGAACGCTTTCTCGCACGTCAGCAGAGTATTGCCCAGACGGCTGCAGCGGCAGCGCAACCGGGACCGGACCTGAGTCTGCCCGGACGCCGGACCGTCGACGGCACCCTGCACCCGATCACCCGCGTGATGGAGGAGATCTGTTCGATTTTCGCCTCCATGGGTTTCTCCATCGCCGAAGGGCCCGATATCGAACTCGATCACTACAACTTTGCCGCCCTCAACATCCCCGAGCACCACCCGGCCCGGGACATGCACGACACCTTTTATATCGGCGATTCGGTGTTACTGCGCACCCACACCTCGCCCATGCAGGCCCGGATCATGGAGAGCAGACAGCCGCCGCTTCGCGTCATCGCCCCCGGCAAGGTGTACCGCTGCGACTCCGACATCACCCATACCCCGATGTTTCACCAGGTGGAGGGATTCCTGGTCGACACCAAGGTCTCTTTCGCCGATCTGAAGGGGGTGCTCACCGTCTTTACCCGCCAGGTATTCGGTCAGGATCTGCCGCTGCGGTTCCGCCCCAGTTTCTTTCCGTTCACCGAACCCAGCGCCGAGGTGGACATCGCCTGCGTCATGTGCGGCGGCTCCGGCTGCCGGGTCTGCAAGCGGACCGGTTGGCTGGAGATCCTCGGCTCCGGCATGATCGATCCCGAGGTATTCAAAATGGTGGGGTACGATCCTGAACGCTACAGCGGCTTTGCCTTCGGACTCGGAGTCGAGCGCGTCGCCATGCTCAAGTACGGCATCGACGACATCAGGCTGTTCTACGAAAACGATCTGCGCTTTCTCTCCCAGTTTTAACCGCCCCGGAGCTCTGGAACACGATGAAGATCACCTACAACTGGCTACAGGAATACGTACCGCTCGACGGGGTCAGTCCCGCTCAACTGGCCGACCAGCTGACCATGCTCGGTCTCGAGGTCGATTCGGTAACCCCGCTGTTTCCCGAACTGGCCGACCTGAAGACCGGCACGGTCCTCTCGGCCGAACCGCACCCCAACGCCGACAAGCTGACTCTCTGCCGGGTCCAGGTCGGTGATGAGGAACTGCAGATCGTCTGCGGCGCACCCAACGTCCGGGCCGGCCTGTCCGTGGCGGTGGCTCTGCCCGGCACCACCTTGCCCGGCGACGTCAAGATCAAGAAATCCAAGGTCCGTGGGGTCGAATCCCAGGGCATGATCTGTTCTGAACGGGAGCTTGGCCTGGGCGATGATCACTCCGGCATCATGGAGTTGGACCCCTCCATTCCCTCCGGTCAGTCCTTTCTCCAGCATGCCGGCCTGCAGGACACCATGATCGAGGTGGACCTGACGCCCAACCGCCCGGACTGCGCCTCGGTCATCGGCATCGCCCGTGAAGCTGCGGGCATCAACGGCCGACAGCTGCACGTCCCGTATCGGGAGAAACGGTTGGCCAGCGCCACCCCCTCGTTCGCCGTGGAGGTGGCCGCCCCCGACCTATGCCCCCGCTATGCCGCCCGTCTGATCAAAGGCGTCACCATCGGACCGAGCCCCTGGTGGCTCAAACGGCGGTTGTTGGCGGTCGGCCTGCGGCCGGTGAACAACGTGGTGGACATCACCAACCTGGTCATGCTCGAATACGGTCAACCGCTGCACGCCTTCGATTTCCGCAAACTCGCCGAAGGCCGTATCGTGGTACGGACGCCGCGACCGCACGAGACCTCGTTTACCGCCATCGACCATGTGCAGCGGTCGCTGGAGCCCGATATGCTGCTCATCTGCGACGGCTCGGCGCCGGTCGCCATCGCCGGGGTAATGGGGGGCCTGGACAGTGAAGTGAGCGCCAGCACGGTCGACGTTCTGCTCGAGAGCGCCTATTTCAACCCGGTCTCCATCCGCAAGACGGCTCGGCGGTTGGGTCTGGCCACCGACGCCTCCTATCGCTTCGAGCGAGGAATCGATCCGGATGGCACCATTGCGGCCATGGAACGGGCCGTTGCCCTGATCTGCGAATTGGCCGGCGGCACCGCCGAACCCGGCGGCATTGACTTGGACAACCGTCCAGCCCCGGCCGGTCCGCTCACCCTGCGCGTGTCCCGAACCGCCGCCTTGCTCGGTGTCGAACTCGACGCCGAACGCATCGCCCGGCTGCTTTCGGCCATCGAAATCGATTGCCGCATCATCGATGCCGACACCATCACCGTTATTGTACCCAGTTTCCGGGTCGACCTGGAACGTGAAGCGGACGTGGTAGAAGAAGTGGCGCGGTTGATCGGTTACGACCAGATCCCGATCAGACTGCCCGGCGTGGACCTGAGTTTCCCGGAGCAGGATCGGGAACGGTTGGAGCGCAACCGGGTCAGGTCCGTGTTGAACGGGGCCGGCTTCACCGAGGCGATCAACTACAGTTTTACCGCCAGTGGCGCCGATGATCGGCTGCGTCTCGCTGCCGATGACCGGAGACGACACCACGTCCGCATCCTCAACCCGCTCACCGAAGAGCAGGACGTCATGCGCACCTCGCTGTTGCCCGGACTGCTGGAAAATATCAACCGCAACCTCCGCTTCGAGCAGACCTCGGCCCGGCTCTTCGAGATCGGCAAACTCTATTTCCCGCGTACCGGCGAGCCGCTGGCCGACGAACCGACCTGGTTGGCCGGGGTACTGACTGGAAACCGCTACGGCAGCCATGCCCCGCTGCATTTCCCGCCCCAGGAAGTAGACATCTATGACGCCAAGGGCGCGGTCGAGACGGTACTCGACAACCTGCGACTGCCGGTCGGCGAGGAGGGCATCGCACTCTGCCCGGCCCAACAGGCCGAACCTTTTGCCGAGCCGCTGTTTGCCTTGGACATCTGTCTTCACGGCTCACCGATCGGCACCATCGGCAAGATAGCGTCGCCGGTGCTGCGCGAGTTTGGCATCAAACGCGACGTCTATTATTTCGACCTGGATTTCTCTGCGCTCTGCGGTGAGACTCCCAGCCGCCGGAGTTTCGCTGCCCTGCCCGTCTACCCGTCGGTGAAACGCGATCTGGCCCTGGTGGTCCCGGTGACCACCCCGGCCGGCGAACTGGTCAGGACAGTTATGGCCAGCCGTGAAAAACTCATTGAACATTGTGACGTGTTTGACGTATATCAGGGGGACAAGATCAAGGCCGGCCACAAGAGCGTCGCGCTGGCCATCACCTATCGGTCCGAAACCAAAACGCTTACGGAAAAACAAGTGGAGAAGGCTCATGCCCGGCTGGTGCAGTCCTTGACGGACACCTTCGGCGGAGCCCTCCGCGAGGAATAGCAGGATGAATAAATCGAACGTCACCAGAAAAGAACTGGCCGAGGCGGTGGCTGACCGCCTCGGTTATCCGTTATCCACCTGCGGCGCCATTGTCGATTCGTTTTTCGATGCGATGAAGGCCTCGATGCTCAGCGGTACCTCGATCAAGCTCGTGCACTTCGGCACCTTCTCGGTGCGGGACAAGAACCCGAGAAAAGGGCGCAACCCGCGGACCGGAGAAGCGATCACCATCGAGAAACGACAGATCGTCAGCTTTCGTCCCAGCAAGAAACTGAGAGCCAGGATCAACGACTAGAGCACGAACGCCGCGGCAGGGAGTCTTCAGCGATGACCGACGCTCTCCCGGACAAACTCCATTTCAAGATCGGCGAGGTCAGCAAAATTGCCGAAGTGGCACCCCATGTGCTGCGTTACTGGGAAAGCGAGTTCAGCCTGATCAAACCGAAACGGATGGGCTCCGGGCAGCGTCTCTACCGCCGGGCCGACGTGGAGTTGATCCTTACCATCAAGCACCTGCTGCACGACCAGGGCTATACCATAGCCGGGGCGCGCAAACTGCTTGAAGAAACGGAGGGTCGGATCGAGTTCGTGCCACTGGAGTCACGCTCATCGGAGCCGCACGTCCCGATCGCCGAGAGCGGCCGACTCGAATCGATCAAGCGGGAGCTGATGGCCCTCAAGGAGCTGTTGTCCAAAGAAAAATAACGCCAGCCACAGCCAATGGCAGGCAGAGATTGACACCACGACACGCCCGTGGTACAAAGACCTCTCACCATCACCGGGATGTAGCGCAGTCTGGTAGCGCACCTGAATGGGGTTCAGGGGGCCGGAGGTTCAAATCCTCTCATCCCGACCAGATCAAGGGTTTCAGAGATTAATCTCTGAAACCCTTTTTGTTTTTTCTTTTTTTTTATTCTTTTTCCCACCACTTGCCGATTCGGCTGACCCGTCTCAACGTTTGCCGCCGGGCTTGAAGGCAAGAACGAGAAATCGACTGGAAACGGCTCACCCCCTGTGATACCATATGCAGGCAGGGGTTTTTCCGCAGCTATCCGCATCTTTCCCAATGATTGCAGATAGTTTTCCACGACAGTGCCGTCTCGTTCGTCAAACCGTCTTGATCGGTACCGTCATCGATGGCAGGGATCTGCTGCCGGTTTCTTGCAGCCGAGCTGACGGTGTCATCGTATTCATTGATCCGGCCCATCCACGAGGCATATGAAAGATACGGCTCACCATCTACCACTGCGCAGAGCATTGCTTTACGCCTGTCTCGCCGGTGTGTGGATTGTCGGGTCGGATTGGCTGCTCGCCCAACTGGCCGGCGACATGGCGCAGTCCCACCTCCTGCAGACCGTCAAGGGGTGGTTTTTCGTCATTGTTACCACGATCTTTCTCTATTATGTCCTGCATAAGGACTTGAGCAAGCTGCAGCAAGAGATCGACACCCGCACAACGGCCGAAGAGGCCCTCCGGGACAGCGAGGCTCGCCTGATCAGGGCCCAGCACGTGGCCAAAATGGGTGATTTCATCTGGGACCTGGAGACCGGACAGATCAGCTGGTCGCATGGCATCTATGATCTTCTGGGCTACGACCGCTCCGAGGTCATCGACCTCGACTTCGTCCAGGACCACGTCCATCACCCCGACGACCGGGAGCGGGTCAAACAATGGCTCACCGGCACCCTGCAATCAGACGCCACCACCCTGCCGGCAAACGAGTACCGGGTCATACGCAAGGATGGAGCCATCGTTCACCTTCGCACCCAGGGTGTCCTCGAGCGACGACCAGGAAAGAAACCGCGGGTCTTCGCCACCGTGGTCGACATCACCGATCATGTCAATGCGACGCAAGAGCGTGAAAAACTGCAGCAGCAGGTGACCCAGGCGCAGAAGATGGAGTCGGTAGGTCGACTCGCCGGCGGTATCGCTCATGACTTCAACAATATCCTGAGCGTCGTGATGGGCTACACGGAGCTTGCCCTGGCAAAGGTCAACAAGCAGGATCCCGTGCACGACTATCTCAGCGAAGTGTTGAACGCCTCCCGGCGTTCGACCGACATCACCCGCCAACTCCTGGCCTTTGCCCGCAGACAGCCTATCGACCCGAAGCTGCTCGACCTCAACCGCAGCATCGAGGGCATGCTGAAGATGCTGCGCCAACTTATCGGCGAGCATATCGTCCTTACCTGGAAACCGGGCGAGGACCTCGGCATGATCATGATAGATCCGTCGCAAATCGACCAACTGCTGGCCAATCTATGCATCAATGCGCGTGACGCCGTTGACGGTGGCGGCACCATCATTATCGAGACGGGACAGGTTCTTCTTGACGATGCCTATTGTGCCGCTCATCCGACCTTCACTCCCGGTGATTATGTAAGTCTCACAGTCAGTGACAACGGCTGCGGCATGGATCGGGACACCCTGAAAAATCTCTTCGAACCATTTTTCACCACCAAAGAGGAAGGACACGGTACGGGCCTCGGCCTGGCCACTGTCTTTGGCATCGTTAAGCAAAATAATGGCTTTATCGACGTCTACAGTGAGCCCGGTCAGGGCGCAACCTTCAAGATCTACCTGCCACGGCACGAAGGAGCAGCCGGTCAGAGAGAGGACAGCGAGACGCAACCGAAAGATGTTCGCGGGACCGAAACGGTCCTGGTCGTCGAGGACGCTCAAGCCATTCTGAAGCTGACCGAACGGATGCTCAGCCAACTTGGTTACCGGGTCCTCACCGCGGCTCATCCGCACGAGGCAATTGCTTTGGCAAAGCACCACGAGCAGGACGTTCACCTCCTGCTGACCGACGTCATCATGCCTGACATGAACGGGCCGGAATTGGCCAGTCAGGTTCAACAGGACCAGCCAGCCATGAAAATTCTGTTCATGTCCGGCTATACGGCAAGCATGCTCGTTGATCGGGGCCTCCTGGAGGCAGAACAACATTTCATTGCCAAACCGTTTTCCAAACAACAACTAGCCGAGAAGATCCGGCATACGCTCACCGCCTAGAGGCAGGGCAGCCGGAACCTGCTGCAAAGCCACGGTTAAGCACCATGCATGAGACGCAGCGCACGATCGGCTGGACGACTTGGCAACCCATGTGGGCGCCCTTCAGCGGGGCGGCAGATCGGTTCGAGCATAGTGGTCAGAGCGGCCCGAGCTGACCGGCTTGAGCGACCGTTCAACGTTCACCTGCCGGCAAAGGCATCTCCTCAGTGAAGCAGCCAGAAAACGACCAACCGTGCCACGCGATAGGTTTCGACGGCCAGCACAACCGCCCAGATCAGGATGCTGATGCCCGCCGCCGCCGCGGAGATGTCCTTGATCACCTTGATCTTGTGACTCTCCCGGGTCGTGATGAAATCGCAGACCGCTTCGATAGCGCTATTGAACAACTCGGCCTGCAGCATCATCGCGGTAACGGCGAGCAGTAGCAGAAAATCAATCCATTGGCGGAAGAATGAAAAAAAGATCAGGACGCCCAAGGAGGCGATCAGCTTGTAGGTGACACTAAAGTCATAGCGAACGGCAAAGGCCAACCCGGACAGAACGACCTTGATCTTCCTGATCGGATGATAGCCATCCTCCCCGGTGCCGAGGAATTTATTGCGCATCTTTTTCCTCTCTCGATGCCCAAACTCCTAAGTTCGCGGCACCCAGAAACTGAGCAGCCGGTGAAGCACAAAAATCCAACAACCACCGAGCAGGGCGCCCACCACCACATCAGAGACATAATGGACCTGCAGGTAGACCCGTGATACCCCGACCAGCACGGCGACAAGTAGTAGCGCCACCCACAACACGGCAGTGCCGGCCTGCTCGAAGTGCCGTGACAGCACCAACGCGCAAGCGATCGCGAAAGCAAAGGCCTGACCGGTATGGGCACTGGGAAAGGAAAAATCCGGGGGCATGGCCACCAGCAGGTTGTCCACCTCGGGCCGCGGCCTGGCAAAAATCCGTTTGAGAAGATGGACGAGAAGCGAGGCGCCGAGAAGACCACCGAGGACCAACGCGGCATCGCCAATCCGGCCCCGGTAGAAAAACAACAGGGCCATCACCGCTGTCAAGGGCACTAAGACCATGAGCGAACCGCCCCAGGTGATCGTTTTGAAAAACAGGTCCATTCCGGGTGTCTCATCGATGAGGCATGGTTCTTAGCGCCATCGGTTGTGATGCGTCGGTCGCCGTGTTCTCGTTAACCATGCTGCCGGGCTTTCCCCGTGTCAAGCACCAGGGAGAAACAGAGACGACCGAAATTCTTTCAACAGCAGGGCCAGCAGCTGTTTTCGTCGATGTGTCATCTGTTTTGCCCCCATAACCTTTCATTGTGGGCTCATTTGGATTAAGCGTATTTTTTTAGCGATACGGACAAAGACCTGACGAAGGGTATACCCTCCAAACGCTGCTCATCGGCTACGAGTGGAGCCGTTCGGCAGAGGCGTCAACTCCGAAGAGAGAGGCCAACCGTTCTTCCGCAAAGATCTCTTCGAGATCGGCGGTACGACCATAGGTCAAACGATAACCCCGGCAGTTTCTGACGATGCGGGCCAAACGGGAAACACCGAGCCCTTCGAGATTACGGGCATTCACATGACACTGCAGCAACTGCAGGCAGCATTGGGCCGAAGAAAGCTCCTCAAGCAGCGGCGATGCCCCCTCCTGAAAAGAGGGAAAGAGAAAATGGGTAACCTGCTGTGGTGCTATCGTGCCGTTCACGGCTGATCCACCCAGGAGCCGGTAGGGGATCATGGTTCCTTCCTGGCTCATGATGATGAGATTATCGTAACGGACGCAATACGGCTCCAGGAATGGGGCGGGTATCTTCAGATTGATGGGTCGGGTAAAGGGGATGACCCGATCGGCAGCCAACAACACCAATTCATCGGTGAGGTACGAAAAACCTCGAGTAACCAGCCAGGCGGTCAACGTACTCTTGCCGGCACCGCTGTTACCGGCAAGCACGATACAGCAGTCACCACGCCGTACCGCTGCGGCATGCAGCGCATGATGTTGTTGATTGCCGGTGATGCACTGCTCGATCACCTCGTTCATCAAATAGTAGGCTGTACGATACAGGGAACCACCCTCTTGAACGGCAACCCCGTCAGCGCACACCAAGCCGCCCTGCAGGACCGGATCGACCGCAAGTTCGTAGCGCCGCACCGGCATACCATCGGGTTCGACCAACAGGTCGGCAAAGAGAAAACAGACCAGCAGCCGGGCCTCGCGATTGAGGCAGACAATCTCCACGGCGCGCCCGCCAATACCCACCCAAAAGCGTGAATCAATCGCCATCGAGTAGCTCGATAATGCCGTGTTCGGCCATGGTTTTAAGGGCAGTGACGACATCGGCACGAATGACGTCAGCCTGGTCGGGGTAAGCCTCGGTCAGCATCTCGATCATCTCTCCCACCGCCATTCCCTGCTGGCAGAGCCGCCAGACCAGATGCGCCGTCTGGTTCAACGATACCACCTGGCCACCGTCCAAAGTGAACAACACCACCTCGTTGTCAAATGGTTCGACCAGGTAGTCGGGGTTGACCCGGGGCACCTTCGTTTCATTCATCGTCCGTTCCCCGTTTCACCGTAAGGCCGACACTCATCTCTCGTCGTGCGGCAGGACAGAAACATCAGGCAGCACCCACCGAGAACATCGCTTCCAGGTCGTGTTTGGAGAAGACCTGGAAGGCGAGCATCGTTTCGGTGTGGAGGATATTGTCGATCTTCAGCAGTTTGCGGGTGACCAGGGTGGAGAGATCGTCGTTGGTCTTGACCCGGGCCACGGCGATCAGGTCATAGGCGCCGCTGACCGAGTACACTTCCGAGATTTCCTGCATTTCGGCGAGGATCTCGGCCACTTCGTTGATGTATCCGCGTTCGGTATTGATCAGGATGATGGATGTTACCATGATGCCTCCTTACGGCAGGTGTTCGGGCTGGAGAGACCGGCGGGAAAAGGCTTCTCACACGTTTTGGTTACCATGACCGGCGGGCCCGCTTTGCCGCCTCGGTCACCCGCCGGACAAACTCACCCTTGGCGATGGTGTAGGCCGCTCGGTCAGCCGGATAGGCCCGTGAAAGCCGCCGCTTCAACTCTTCGTAGTCCCGTGCGACATCGGGATGTTCGATCAAGTAATCACGAAACAGCAACCCGTCCCACTGGGAGAAATGCTTCTCGATCATGTGAATGTGGTGGGTGCGGCGTCCTTGGTCGTCCCGCTTGATGAACCATGCATAGTATGGGGACTGGATATCGCCGAACGACGGCCGCCAGAAATAGTCATAGCCCTGGGCCTCGAGAATCGGTACGATGCGGCGGCGGGCCATCGCCAGATTCTTTACCTCGACCAGCATATCGACGATCGGTTTGGCGGCCAGCCCGGGCACGGCGGTCGAGCCGAAATGCTCGATCCGTACCACCTGGTCGGCGGGCAGACAGGAGAGCAGATGGCGCTTTTCCTTCTCGAAGAGCTGAGGCCAACGCGGATCATAATCGACGATGGCAATCTCCTCCTGAAGAACCCGTTCTATCTTCTCCCGCCTGGTCGTCATCGCTATCGGTTAGAACCTTCGAGCCCGACGGCCACTCAACGCCGTTGCCCCGCGTCGGGCAGATAATCCTCGCGTACCGGTGCAAAGACTTCGACCACCACTGCATCGTCGAGCACTTCCACACCATGTTGGACGCCCCCGGGAACACACCAGCTGTCACCCGCCGCCACCAGGGTCACCTCGTCGCCGATGGTGAAGCGCAACCGGCCGCTGACCAGATAGCCGATCTGTTCATGGGGATGGCTGTGCAGGGGCAGAATCGCGTCCTTGGCCAACCGGAACTCGGCGAGCAGCATCTGTGCGCCGAACACCGGAGTTCGTTGCTG
>JAUVWB010000383.1 GCA_030604345.1 Desulfofustis sp.
CCAGGGTCTCGGCCACCCGGGCGACCAGCAGCGAGTGGCGGCGGATGTTGTCCAGCATCCCGTACTGCTCCATCAGCTCCAGACAAACGGTCTGATCGGGAATGGCCCGAAACGTCTCCATAACGCCCTACCGGCGGCTCAGTTGGTGTACGAGCTCCACCGCCAGTCGCGCCTGCTCGGGTGGGGTGAATTGATGGATGCCGTGACCGAGGTTGAAGATGTGCCCCCTGGCCTTTTTCGCTCCGGCCAGCAGGTCGCCGATGCGTTCGCGCAGCTGCGTTTCCGGGAGCAGCAACGCCGCCGGGTCGATATTGCCCTGAATGGCACGCGGCCCGATCCGTTCGACGGCCTCGCCGATATTGATTCGCCAGTCGATACCGATCACATCGGCGCCGGTGGCCGCTGCCTGCTCCAGCAAGGTGGCGCCGTTGTTGGCGAAGTAGATGATGGGCAGCTCGGTCTGCTGCTGCAGTTCGGCGATGATCCGCTGGGCGTAGGGGAAGGCGAACTCGGCAAAATCCCGCGGCGCCAGAATACCGGCCCAGGAGTCGAACAACTGCAAGGCCTGAGCGCCGGCCCGGGCCTGGGCGAGCAGATAGGCGGTGGTGCAGCGGCTGATCTTGTCCATCAGCGCGTGAAACAGCTCCGGTGCCGTGAACATCATCTTTTTCGTTTCCCAGAAAGCCTTCGACGAACCGCCCTCGATCAGGTAGGTGGCGCAGGTGAACGGCGCCCCGGCAAAGCCGATGAGCGGCACTTTCAGCTCCCGGCGCAGTAGTCGAATGGTCTCCAGCACGAAGCCGGTGGCCTCTTCCGGGTCGGGGACCAGCAAACGATCGACGGCGGCCTGGTCGCGGACCGTCTGCGGAAAGATCGGACCGCGGCCGTCGTGAAAGACCAGCTCCAGCCCCATGGCCTCCATGGGGATGAGGATGTCGGAAAACAGGATGGCCGCGTCAACCCCGAGATAGTCCACCGGTTGCAGGGTCACCTCGACGCAAAGCTCGGGCGTCTTGCATAATTCCAGGAAGGTTATGGAGCCGCGCACCTCCCGGTATTGGGGCAGGTAGCGTCCGGCCTGACGCATCATCCAGACGGGGGTGTAGTCGGTGGCCTCGCCGCGGCAGGCCTTGAGGAAGGTATCGTTGATCATTGCTCGGAACTGGTAGAGGGTTGGAAGCCGCTGCGCGGCTGATAACTGCAAAACGGTTCCTGGGCCAGGTAATTGCCGGTCATGGCGTAGGCCCGGGCGCGGCAGCCGCCGCACACCGAGATATACTCGCATCGCCCGCAATTTCCCTGATAGCTGCTGAAGTCGCGGAGTTTGAGAAACAGCTCCGATTCTTCCCAGATGCGGCGGAAGGGGATCTGGTTGATGTTGCCGGCCGATTTGGGGAAATAGCTGCATGGCAGCACCTCGCCGTCCACGTCGATCAGGCAGATCAGCTGGCCGGCCAGGCAGCCTTTGGAACCGCCGGTGGAGAATTGCAGGTTGCGGCGTTTGAACCGCTCCCCTTCCTCCTTGGCCTTCTGTCTGACGATCCGGTAATAGTGTGGGGCGCAGGTGGGGCGCATGAGGATTTCCGTCTCCTCCTTTTCCACCCGGTAGTGCCACTCGAGGATCTCGTTGTACAGCGATTCCGGGATCAGCTCGTCGATCACGTCCTGGCCGCGCCCGGTGGGTACGATCATGAACAGGTACCAGGCGGTGGCCCCGAGTTTTTTCACCAGCTGAAAGATTTCCGGGATCTCGTCCTTGTTGCGTACGGTGAACGACGAGTTGACCAGAAAGGGGATGTCGTGGCGGTTGAACCGCTCGATGGCCCGCATGGTCCCGGCAAAGGCGCCGGGCTGGTTGCGGAAGTTGTCGTGGGTCTCGGCCCGGGCGCCGTCGAGGCTGAGCGACACCATCCTGATCCCGGAGTCCTCGATGGCGAGGCAGGTCTGGTCGCTGACCAGGGTGCCGTTGGTGGCCAGACACATGCGGAGCCCCCGGCTGGTACCGTAACGAGCGATATCGAAGATGTCCGGTCGGAGCAACGGTTCGCCTCCGGAGAGGACGAGGACCGGGCTGGCATACGAGGCGATGTCGTCGATGATACACTGCGCCTGGTCGAGAGAGAAATCGGGGTGGCCCTGAATCTCAAGCTCTGACGAGGATCGGCAATGGACGCAGGCGAGGTTGCAGCGCCTGGTGGTCTCCCAGGCGATCCATTTCGGTTCGAATTCCATATCGCGGTAGATAATCGTGATAAAGGTCGGGTTCGTGTCGG
>JAUVWB010000043.1 GCA_030604345.1 Desulfofustis sp.
GGCAAATTGTTCAATAGTCTGCACGGCGACAGACGAATCACCTGCAAGGACCGACCATGCGCAGCGAATCACCGATCAACCCCCAGTTTTTTCTCGATACCCGGCTCCGGGCCTTCATCCTGGGAATCATGGTCATCGCCTTTTTCTTCGGTTTCGCGGACCAAATATACAACCGTAATTTCGAAAGGTTGCACATCTTTCTCTTCAATCTCTGCGCCGGCGGTTTCATTATTCTCTATCATACCGAGAACACCGCTCGGCCGTCATTTCGCTGTTATCTCTTTCTCGCAACCAGCCTCCTTTACGCCCTTCTCGCCTTTCTCAACCTCTACCCCCCGGCTGCCTTACTTTCCTTGTTCCTCGGCGTGCTGGTCGAAACCATTCGAACCAGGATTTTTCCTGTCATCCCGCACGATCTGTTCGACCCATCCGTGCCGGTCAGCGATAAATACCACCACGCCTCTATCCTCTGTCTGTCCTTGGCCTTGTTCATCGCCACCTTCGTCCTGCTCAACAGCACGGCGTTGCATTGGCTGCCCTATAAGAGCCTCACCCTCAACGTCTTTTTTCTCGGTTTTTCATTTCCCGTGTCGCTGATCACCATGTCGGTGATGTTCTCATTTATTCGGCGTGATGGCGGTCCGCTGGTCCACCTGCTGCAACAAGCCTTTTTTTGGCTGATCAACCTCGGCGTCATTGTCTTCTTTCTGTTCATCATTTTCGAGATGCAGTTGGCCAAGGTGACCATTGCCGTTACCCTGTTTCTGACCGTGCTCCTCATCTTCGCCTTTTTCCTCAGACTCGGGATGAACATGCAGCAAAAGCAGTTTTTATTGTCGGGCATGGTCTTTCTCGTGTTCACTGGGATAACCGGTATCTTCTACATCATCCTGGCCCGCTATCCAGCGGCTTACGAACAATGGGGCAGACTCCTGCTCAGCTGTCACGCGTACCTGTCGCTCTACGGCTGGAGTCTGAGCGGCCTGCTCATCCTGATACGCTGGAACGATTTCCCGTTACGGCTCAACTCGCTGCTGATCATCTTCTTTCACTGGCTGGTCATCGGTATCCTGGCACCAATCGGCAAAGCAGACCCGTTCACGGCGGTTGCCGCAGTCATCTGCTACTGTCTGTTCCTCCATCTGTTCTTCGCCGAGACGAAGGTCCGGCCGATGAACGGGGCGCAGCAGCACGGGCGCCGTTAAGCACCGTTGCGTATCTGCTTCAAGAAAGTGTCAGAAGCGGCCCCGCCGCCACCATCCCTTCCACCTGAAGGGCGTTGACCAGGCGTTGCACCCGATCGACCGGTTCTTGCAACAACTCCGCCAGAGCCTCGATCGTAACGCTCTGACCGCCAAGCAGGGTCTCCAGGATCTTGCCTCGTAGCTGGCGATCCGAGCCTACAAAAGGAGTTTGTCTCTGGTAATGCCGGCTGCGTCGGCCGGCATTACCGATTGTCTGTTTCAACAGCACCCCGTAATCCATCAAGGCGTAGTACCAGTCACGTGGACGTTCGACTTCCAGAGTACGCTCGACCAGCGGCAGGATCTCCCGGTCATCCACGGAATCGGCGGCAGGAAAAAAAAGTGGAGAAATACCGTGCGGATATTGGTTTCGATAAATACCAGCGGCCGGTTGTAGGCGAACACGCAAATCGAGGCGGCCGTTGCCGGGCCGATACCGGAAAAGGTTTGCAGCACTTCCGGACGATCGGGAATGATTCCGTCCCATTCATCAATCACCTTGATCGCCGCGTCTTGCAGATACCTTGCTCGGCGATTGTAACCAAGGCCTTTCCACACTCCGAGCACCTCGGCAAAGGGAGCCGCGGCCAAGGACTGAAGGGTGGGAAAGCACTTCATGAATCGCGCAAAGAAAGGTGCCACCCGAGTCGTCTGGGTCTGTTGCAGCATGATCTCGGAGACCAGCACACGGTACGGGGAGATCTCGTCGCGCCAACTGAAATCACGGCGATGCCGGAGATAATGATTGAAGATGGTGGTCCGGAAACGGCTCAGCGTCTCAGCGCACACGCCGTACTTCTGGTAAAACTCGGCCCAGCTATCGATGAAAAATGTCGGTGGAGACTCACCGGAAGAACTGCTTGACCGCCGTGCCATATCACGAGAGGATCCGTTTGCGGTGCTTACGCACCAGCAGATAGCGAAGCATGGCAAACGACGCCACGTAGACTATAAACGCGGCCACCAGGCCGACCATGATACTGCCGATGATCAGCGGGATGATAATCTCCTGGCTGAGGTTCATCACCGCCTTGAACTGCTCGAGCATCTCCCACCCTTCCAGTTTCATCATCCGGACCGCCAGATCGGCAAAGACATGATACACATCAGCGGTGGACGGTCCCTCCCACAGCAAACTGCCGACCCAGTAATTGAACGTATAGATCGGCGCCATGGTGGCCACGTTGGTGATCCAAATGGTCACCAGCGCCGCCGGCCGATTCATGTTCAACAGGGTGGCAAGAAACAGCACGATGGCAAACTGCACTCCTATGGTCGGGGTGAAGGCGATAAAGGTCCCCAGCGCAAACCCGCCGGCAATCGCTCGGGGAGAACGGCGCAGCCGCACCATCCATTTGATCACCGAGCGGAAAGGGATGACCTGTTTACGAGGAGAAGCGTTTTGCACGGCACCCACACCTTAACACAACGTCCCGGTTTGATCCGGCCGGTCAACGATGACCTGTCTGTCGCACGGAAAAGATCAAGCGACAATCGCTGCGCTGACCAGACGGCTGCACACAGGCAAGAAATCCAACCTTATATAATAATTCATCATGGCCTTTGTGGCCACCATTGATCCTGCAAACAATTAATTGAAGTGCTGGTGAGGTTCGCGGCAATCGACGGAGAAAGGGAGAGTCAGCTGGTCGTGTCGCGGCCCATCTGACGAAAGAGCTGGCCTGCCCGAAAAGAACTTCGCACCTGCGGTCCCGATGCCACACCGGTAAAACCAAGGTCAAAAGCCAGCAGACGAAGCTCGTTGAATTCCTTCGGCGGCAGGTAGCGGTGAACCGGCACATGATCCCTTGTGGGCTGGAGATATTGGCCAAGCGTCAACAATTGGCAGCCTGCTCGACGCAGATCTTCAAGCGTCTGCCGGATCTCGGGCAGGGTCTCGCCGAGGCCGAGCATTAATCCGGATTTGGTAACAATCGTCGGCGCCGTTTCGCGCACCACCTGTAAAAGATCGAGGGAGCGGCGGTAATCGGCCTGCGGGCGGACCCGGTCGTACAATCTCGGCACCGTCTCGATATTATGATTGATCACCTCGGGATGTGCCTCACAGAGGCGGCGTAACGATTCCCAATCGCCGCGCAGGTCGGGAATAAGGATCTCATCGGGGGTCCCCGGGACCATCTCGCGGATGGCGCTTATGGTGTGGATGAAATGTCCAGCACCGCCATCGGCAAGATCATCCCTGGTCACCGAAGTAAGCACTACATGATCGAGTCCCATCTCGGCAACCGCCATGGCGATCCGCCGCGGCTCTTCATCATCGAGTGGTTCGGGCCGCCCATGGCCGACAGCGCAGAATCGGCAGTTTCGCGTACAGGTCTGCCCCATGATCATGAAAGTCGCCGTGCCTCGACCATAGCACTCGAACTGATTGGGGCACCGCGCCTCCCGACAGACTGTCTGCAAACGCCCCCGATCGATCAGGCGGCGTGTCTGTTCGTACGCCCCTCCGGAGGGAAGCGGTTTCTTCAGCCATTTCGGCTTCGCTAACCGCTGGTTCCGGCCCGCCTCAGGCCCCATGGACTGGACCTGACGACGGTCGGCAAAGACCTGCTGCAACGCGATGATCAATTCCTGCCGCACCGTCTCGAGGATCACTGGTGATCCGCACTCGCGCTCCAGCGAGGTGATGGCCACCTGGGTCAAACCGCAGGGATTGACCCAGGTGAAAGGTTCGAGATCGAGGGCGACATTGAAAGCCAACCCATGGAAGGTGATACCGTGGCGAATGGCGATACCGACACTGCCCAGTTTTCTTCCGTGCACCCACACACCACGATTCCGCTCGTCGCGGCCGGCCGGCACGCCGCAGGCAGCGGCGGTCCGCAGCATAACCTCCTCCAATAGATTGACAAAGGCGACAACGCTCAGACCGCGGCGGCGCAGATTGACGATCGGGTAACAGACCAGCTGTCCAGGGCCGTGATACGTCACCTCACCGCCGCGCTCCACCCGGATCACCTCAATGCCGCGCTGCCGCAGAAAGGATTCATCGACACTTACATGTTTTGTGGACCCGTGTCTGCCGAGGGTGAATACGGCAGGATGCTCAAGGACCAGGCAGCGGTCCGGTGCCGCCGGCTGGCGATGCAACATCTCCACCAGGTGCACTTGCCTGTCGTAGGCTTGCCGATACGGTAGTACCCCGTGGCTTTCGATCACCAGGTCCACGTTATGACGTCATCCTTTCAGGCACGGATTGCGCGCCGCTCGTGTTTCATCGAGCCGCCGCACCTTGGTCCTGGTCGGGGCCTGGCGCAGCCGTTCCGCATCAACGGCCGCTTCCTGCACGACTTCCTTGAAGACGGCGATGAACCGATCCAAATCCTCCTTGCACTCGGTCTCGGTCGGTTCGATCATGATCGCTCCGGGAACCACCAGCGGAAAATAAATGGTGGGTGGGTGATACCCGTGATCAATCAACCGCTTGGCCATATCCAGCGTGGTCACCTTGAACTGGTGCTGGCGCCGATCGGAAAAAACACACTCATGCAACGACGGTCGGTCATAGGCAAGCTCCAGAGTGTCCCGCAGCTGCTCGCGGACATAAACGGCGTTGAGGACCGCCAGCTGGCTCGCCTTACGCAAAAACTCCGGTCCCATGGCAAGGATATAACTGTACGCCCGCACCAGCACGCTGACATTGCCGAAAAAGGCATGCATGCGGCCGATACTGTCGGGATGGCCGGTCTCCAGGCTGAATCCCGCATCGCCCTTCGCTATCCGAGGAACCGGCAAAAACGGTTCGAGCTTGGCCACCACGCATACCGGCCCGGCGCCGGGACCACCGCCGCCATGCGGGGTGGAAAAGGTTTTGTGCAGGTTCAGATGCATGGCGTCAACGCCGCATCGTTTGGAATCCACCATTCCCATGACGGCGTTAAGGTTGGCACCATCCCCGTAAACCAGACCGCCGTGCTGGTGAACGACCTCGGTAATGGTGCGGATATGCTCCTCGAAGAGGCCAAGCGTGTTGGGATTGGTGAGCATGATGCCGACGGTTTGCTCATCCATGACCGCCGCCACGGATTCCGGCGAGAGTATCCCATCCGGCCCGGATTGCAGCGAAACCGGGGAAAAACCACAGAGCGCGGCACTGGCCGGGTTGGTGCCATGGGCGGTGTCGGGGATCAGAATCTTCGTGCGCCGTTCGCCTTTCTTGCGAAAATAGGCGGCAAACATCAGCATCGCCGTCAATTCTCCATGGGCCCCGGCCGCCGGTTGTAACGATACCGCGTCCATCCCGGTGATGGCCGCCAGAAAGCGCTCCAGATCGAAGAGCAGTTCCAGCACGCCCTGGCAGGCTGTCGCGTCCAACAGCGGGTGGGCGGCTGCCAGTGCCGGCGTTGCCGCCAGACGATCATTGATTTTGGGGTTATATTTCATGGTGCAGGAACCCAAGGGATACATGCCACTGTCGATGCCGAAATTCCACTGGGAGAGTCGGGTGTAATGCCGCACCACATCCACCTCGCTGAGATCCGGAAAATCCAGATCATCACCAAGCAAGTCCGCATCCACCGCGCTTTCCGGCACATCCGGGACGGGCAGACTGAACGCCGACCGCCCGTGTTTCCCTTTTTCCCACAGCAGCGGCTCGTCAAGCACGAGTCCGGTACTTCCCGGGCCGTTGATCATGATCGCACCTCTTCACTGATTTCATCGAGAATCGATCGACTCACCATCTCGGTTGCGCAGAACAGAAAAGCGTTTTGGTAATCGGGGTACCAGGTGCTGATATCCAGACCGGCGATGATACCCCGCTCCACCAGCCGCTCGCGCCGCCGCTCGAATCCGGACGGCATTACCGCCACGAACTCGTTGAAGGTCGGTCCGTCGAACAGCAGGGTGGCCCCGGCGCCCAGTAGCACGTGCTTCAGATACTCGGCCTTGTCGTGATTGAGTTGAGCGACTCGACGCAGCCCGCTGCCGCCCAGGCTGGCCATATAGATGGCGGCCGTCATGGCGCAGAGTCCCTGGTTGGAACAGATGTTCGAGGTCGCCTTCTCCCGGCGGATATGCTGCTCACGGGTCGACAGGGTAAGGACGAAACCGCGCCTGTTGTCCATGTCCACCGTCTCACCGACCACCCTGCCTGGCATCTGCCGCAGATAGTGCTGGCGACAGGCAAACATGCCGAGCCCGGCACCGCCGAACGACGGGGCCAGGCCAAAGCTCTGTCCCTCGCCGCAAACGATATCGGCCCCACAGGCCCCGGGACTTCGCAACAGTCCGTAGGCAAAGGGTTCGGTAAAGCCGGTCACACAGAGCGCATCGGCTGCATGGGCTCCCTCCGCAACCCGGGCAAGATCTTCGATTACCCCGAAGAAGTTGGGGGATTGAACGGCCACGGCGGCGAGATCCCCGCTTTTCGGTAACCCCGTCAAATCGGTCCGGCCGGTCGCCGCCACCGGCAGCTCCACGATGCTGAACCCGCCAGGCTCCAGATAGGTGCGCACCACCTGCCGATAGTGCGGGTGGATTGCCGCGGAGAGGGCCACTGTCCGTTTTTTCCGGGACACCCGCAAGGCCATCAGCAACGCCTCGGCCAGCGCCGAAGCACCGTCATACATGGAGGCGTTGGCCACATCCATGCCGAGCAATCTCGCCGTCAAGGTCTGGTATTCGAAAATCCCCTGCAGCGTTCCTTGCGCCATCTCCGGCTGATACGGCGTATAGGAGGTGACGAATTCGGAACGGCCGGCCAGGGCGCGGACGATCTCCGGGATATGATGATAGTAGCTGCCACCCCCGATCAGCACGGCCCGGGAAGCAGCGCCACGAATCCGGTCGCCGAGTTCCTTGAATCTGGCAACCAGATCCCATTCGGTCAAGGGGCCGGGAACCTCAGGCAACCCCGAGAAACGGCAATCCGCTGGGATTGATGTGAACAGGTCGTCGAGTTCTTGTCTGCCGACAACGGCCAGCATCGCCTCGATCTCATCCGGTGTATGGGGCAGATAGCGCATGACTCATCCTTGCAGGAGGGCCAGATAGTCGTCACGGCTGAGCAGCTCGTCATACTCGTCTTCAGCGCTTGGCCGTAGCTCGATAATCCAGTTATCATAAGGGTCTTCGTTGAGCAGTTCCGGTGCATCGACCAGAGCCTTATTGACCGCCACCACTTCACCGCTCAACGGCGAATAAATCTCTGAAACCGCCTTGACCGATTCCAAGGTCCCGAGCTCTTCACCTTTTTCCAGAACCGCACCAACTTCCGGTAATTCAACGAACACGATATCGCCCAACTGGTCTTGCGCGTAATCGCTGATCCCCACCTTTACCGTCTCTCCCTCCTTGCGCGCCCACTCGTGCTCCGGCGAATAGTAGACGTCACCGGGCAGATTCAATTCATCAATCTCTTTCATCTCGTCCCTCCCCTCATTTCCTGGTTTCTCATGTCTCGCATCGACCGGCGAGCGGTCCGGTCGGGCCGAATATCTCGCCTGATCTCCACCTGTACACTCCGTTTCCCGTCCGTCAATCGCACTTGTTCTCCAACTGCACAGGGACGATTGGTCTTGACGAACCCGCAACTCAAGCCACGCGCCTGGAAATCGACCGGCCGACCGGCCGACTCCGAGGTAACGATGCTGACGATCCGTTCACCGACCCGGTCAATCCCCATGTCCGTCGTACAGGTCAGAACCGTGCCGATCGCCACCTCTTGTCGGTCAAGCACCACGGTCTTGTCGGTTACCGGAATCTTTCTCGGGTCATAACCGGCAAACGGATAGGTGTAGCTCTCGTCCCTGGCTGCCGACAGGCTCTCCGCTCCGATGAAATTTTTGCTAAACCGACGAATGGTCTCGTCCCAGGGCAGGACAAACGACCACGGCGTATTCTGGAAAAGCCAATCGCCGATATCCTGATGGGACAAGGGAAGCACCGCTCCGGTGCGGAGGGAATCGCGAGACGCCAGTCCACAGGCGGCAATCTCCCGGCTCCGCCCCGCCGCCAGCAACTGCTCCCAGACGGCAAGCGTAGCGGCAACCGGTAGATAGATCTCAAAGCCAAACTCTCCGGTATAACCGGTGCGAGAGAGCAGGATTGGTGTCTTGTCCCGCAAGAGGACCGCCGCCGGCCCTTCCTCGACGTCTCCTTTGCAGGAAAAATAGATCATGTCGGACAACACCTTATCGGGGTCGTCCAACAAACCTTCCAGCACGAGGGCGGCGGCTGGCCCCTGGACATCGATCTTACCGATCCTGCCGCTGTGGTCCACCACTTCCAGCGGCCCGTCGGCGTACAACAGCAGGTGCTCCCTGACGATTGGTCCCATGCCGCTGTTCACCACCACCAGATACCGTTGCGGTCCCAACTGGCTGATGATGGCGTCGTCCAGAACGGTGCCGTCTTCCCGCAAGAACAAACCGTACACACACCGGCCTGGCGTCAAAGGTCCTGGCTTGATCCCGATACAGGTGCGCAAATCACGGCTGAAACAGTGCTGCAACAACGACCAGGCAGCCTCTCCGGCGACGGTGAGGACTCCCATGTGGCTGGTATCGAACAAACCGACTCCGGTCAGTACCGTCCGATGTTCTTGTTTAGCGCCAGATGGATACCACAAGGGCATCTGGTATCCCCCAAACGCTGCCATGGTCGCATGGTTGGCCAGGTGCCAGTCGAACAGCACGGTTTTCCGCACAGCGGTCTTTTCTGTGGTCATGATGTCTGCTTTTCCTGTTCAGGTCCAAGATGAGGCAACGGCACTTTGAGATTAAAACTTTTATAAATAACGAACGTTTCCACCGATTGTACCTTGTCGACTTTAGAAACCTCATCGGTATAGAATTGCAGGATGCCAAACGTCTTGTTGGTCATAACGGTGAGAATAAGATCGAAACGACCGGTAACCACGGATACGGAAATAACGCCACGCAACCGGCTGAACTCTTCCCCCTTTTTGACCAGATCCATGTCCTTCAGGCGTACCCCGACCAGTACCACCGTATGATCGGGCAATGCTTCCGGATCCACCAACCC
>JAUVWB010000143.1 GCA_030604345.1 Desulfofustis sp.
CACCATGATCGTTATGCCCTTGGCCAGCGGCTCAGCAGCAGAAGCGCACCCATCAGCACGACAAGCGCATGGAAGCAGATGATGACCCCTTTGTGTCGCTGATACCATTCATTGCTCCGCTGCACAGCCTGCAACCCGCCGCAGAGTCGACGAAAACGGTCGAGCGGCAGGTACGGGTCGTTGTCGGATGGGGAATTGCTCTGGAAAGCGATCGCCGGATACAGGGCATAGAAATGCGATGAGCAGAGGTCACGAAGCAGCGCGTCGTAGGCAAGTCCCCGCCAGGGATAATTCGCCACCAGGGTTTCGGCAAAATTTCGGGATACCGCATAGGCGTGGGCAAGACTCCGATAACGTACGTGAACCACAGACCGGCAGACGGTTTTCCTGCTCCTGTGCACCAGGCAGCCGAGAAAAAAAGCCTGCCAATCACTTTCCAGCCGCAGGAAACGGATGGCATCGGCAAGTCGTTCCGGGGAAAAACCGGAAAAGACAACATCGTCCTCGAAAATCAGGATGCGCTCGGCACCGGCAGTCAGGCCGCTGGCCAGGCAGTGAAGATGCGACTCGTAGATCCCCTGCTCGCAATTATTCGGGTGCTTGCGCACCAGGTGAAACTCGACCCGGTCTCCCAGGCCGACCGAATGAAACTGCGCCTGTGCCGCCCGCCTTCGATCGACACGGTCTTCTATGGAAATGCAGTAGATGCGTTCGAAGAACGACCAGTCGTCAGCGACCGAGCGATCCCTCTCGGCATCGAAGGCTTTGCCAGTTGCGGAGCGTTGTTTCATTTTGCTAGTATGCACGCGCAGGGAGATGATACCGAGCCTCGGCTCATACCGGTTGGCCGGACTGGCGACACTGTACCTGCAGAGCAACCATACTTCAAGAAGATTAACCGCTTAGACAAGGAGTGCCACCGTGCGTATCGCGCTGGTTCATCCCGCAGGTTGCAACTGGGTTCCGGGAAAAAAGGACGTGAGCACCACCGCCAACCGCATGGCGCCGCTCGGCCTGCTATCGCTGGCCGCCTATCTTGAACGACTCGGCCATCAGGTCACCGTGGAGGATTGTCTCGGCCCCCGGCCGGCTCGCACCGGCGAAGAGACGGTGAGACGGATATTGGTGCATCATCCGGATCTGGTCGGCTTTTCCACCACCACTTCGGGCTTCCTCGATGCCTATGATCTCGCGGTTTTGCTGAAACAGAACCATCCCGACATTCGCACGGTCTTTGGCGGTGTCCATGTCTCAGCGCTCGGAGCAGCACTACTCGAGCGATTTCCGGCCATCGATTATCTCTGCCTCGGTGAAGGTGAACAGACCATTGCCGAACTGGCTGCCGGCGCTTCCCCGAGTACCATCACCGGTCTCGTCTGGCGAGACGACCAGGTGGTGCGGACCAACGACAGACGCGAACCGATTCCGGAATTGGACAGCCTGCCCTTCCCCGCCTACGAGAAACTGGCCGGCTTTCCCGGCGGCTACCATCTGCCGCTGTTCAGCTACGTGCAAGCACCCGGCGCCACCATGGTCACCAGCCGCGGTTGCCCCTACCAATGCTCCTATTGCGACCGCTCGGTATTCAAGCGCGGCTACCGGTTCAACTCACCGGAATATATCTACGAGCATATGCGCTATCTGCGGACCCGCTTCGGCGTCCGCCACATTAACATCTACGACGATCTGTTCACCTTGCAGCGACAGCGTATCGACAGCTTATGCCGGATGCTCGTCGACCGCCCGCTCGGGCTGCAGTTCAACTGCGCCGTCCGGGTCGGCCATGCCGACGAATCGCTGCTCAAACGGCTCAAGCAGGCCGGCTGCCTGATGGTCTCGTTGGGCATAGAGAGCGGCGATCCAAGTCTGCTCGAGGTCCACAAACCGGGGGTCTACCTGGACGAGGTGCGCAGCACCGTCAAACGGATCCAGGATACCGGCCTTCGCGTCAAAGGGCTTTTCATGATGGGACTTCCCGGAGAGACCGAAGAGTCCATCAAAAAAACCAGCGACTTTGTCATTGCGCTCGCGCTGGACGACATGAACATGGCCAAGTTCACGCCGTTTCACGGCGCCCCCATCTGGCAGACCATTGCCGAACAGGGAGAGGTGGATGAGGACTGGCGGAAGATGAATTGCCTGAACTTCGTCTTCCGGCCCAGCGGCATCGAGTCCTGGGCGAAATTGGACCACCTCTACACCACCCACGTCAAGCGCTTTTATTCCGACCCCGGCTGGCGGCGGCGGTTTCGGTCCCGGCTCTGGCAGCATCGCCACAGCTTGATGCGCCTGATCCGAGATCTCCCCGACTTCCTGGCTGCCATGCGTACCTTTGACCCGGCATCCGGCCGTTAACCGCCGCAACCGCCGCCCGAACCGCTGCAGCGACCGGCCGCCACCGGCTGGCGTCTTCCTTTCAGCGCATCGCCCGGGCGGTTTTCATACACCACGCGCAGCCCATCTTCGATAAACCCGGCGGCGACGACGACCCGAAAACCTGCCGCCTCCAACACCTCACGAGGCGCTGTGCCGATGCCGCCGACCAGGACGGCCCGGCAATCTGCCAAGGCCCTGGCCATCTGATGCCAGCGGCGGATACCGCTCCCGGCCGCCGGTGCCTGGCGCTTTTCCACCTCTCGAAATCCGTCACCGGTCAGTTCCCATATGCTCAGCAGACGCGCCTCTCCCAGGTGCTGGTTGACCAATATCCCCTCTTCACTGGCCACGGCAACGTACCTTCGCTCGGTCTTCTTCACCTCGTCGATCGGTGCCGAACAGGCCTTCAGGCAGCCGCGAAACTCGTCAGTACGATCATCGTTGAGCAGCCCCACCGCATCGGCTCGGCACCTGGTACAGTGTCTCATTTGCGGCAGATGTTTCTCGGCCTGTCGGCGCACCTGCTCCATGAACTGCGGATCCGGCTGCTCCAGATCGGCAAAGACGGTACCGGCGGCCGGGAAAAGCGCCATGCAGTTGAACAGATCGACTCCAAGGCCCTTCATCTCCCGAGCCACCGCTTCCACGTGGTGGTCGTTGATCTGCGGGATGACGATACAATTAACCTTGACGATGATATCGTGCTTTTTTAGAGCGGCAATGGCATTCATCTGGCGGGTGAGGAGCAGATGCGCCGCCGTCGTGCCGCGGTAGACGATTTTGTCCTCGCGCACCCAGGAGTAGATAGCCGCTGCGACCTCGATATCGACGGCACAGACAGTGATCGTCACGTGAGACACCCCGAGATCAGCCAATCCATCCACATAGGGTCCGATGCCCATGCCGTTGGAAGAGAGGCAGAGGATCAGATCCGGATGCGTGCGCCGTATCCCCTCCAGCGTGGCCATGGTCAGCTCTCCGGAGGCAAAGGGGTCGCCGGGCCCGGCAATGCCGGCAACGCTGATCCGAGGCTCTTTCTGCCGCACCTGATCAAGGTAACGAAGCGCCTGTTCGGGAGTTAACACACCGCTGGTCACTCCCGGTCTCGATTCGTTAACGCAGTCGTAGCGCCTGTTGCAGAAATTGCATTTGATATTGCAGGTCGGTGCCACCGGCAAGTGGACTCGACCGTAACGCCCTTTTGCGGCCACGTTGAAACAGGGGTGGCGTTCGCTGCTGTTGATGGATAGACTCATGGATCTTCCTTTCGTCACGCGCGGCCGGTTCTACATGTAACTGTAGCCCACCGGCGAATCGTTTTGCTTCTTTTCGATCAAGCTGTTGGCGATCAGATCGAACAATGCCTGCGCTCCATCATACCCAAGGTGCAGGATACGCTGTCCACCGACCCGGTCATGGATCGGGAAACCGACCCGGATCAGCGGTATCCCCACGCGGCGGGCAAAGGAATAGCCCTTCGAGTGGCCGACCAGAAGATCCGCACCGGCCGCTCTGGCACCGGCCTCGATGTCATGAAAATCGGCGTCATCAAGGACCACCGGCGGTTCCACATCAATCCTCGCCAATGCTTCCATGACTGCGTTCTTCAGCCTGCCGCTCTTGCCGCCGGAGGCGCACAGCACCGGGTGGATGCCCAGCTCTGCGAGAAACGAGGTCATACCGACCACCAGATCTTCCTCGCCATAAATCACGGCACGTTTGCCGACCAGATACTTGTGGCCGTCCACCAGGGCGTCCACGAGACGCCCCCGGGCCGCCTGATGACGTTCAGGAATCGGTCGGGAACTGATGCGGGACAGCGTTGCAAAAAAAACATCGCTCGCCCGGATGCCGATGGGCAGGCCAAGCCGGTGCAACGGTGTCGAAAACCTGGTGTGCAGCAATGACCCGGCAGTTTCGCCGGTCAGGGTGGCCCCCAGCTCGATGGTCGCCGGCGCCCCGCCCATCGAACGAATGGCCCAGAGCGGCGTGCCGCCGTCGGGAATCAACTGATATTCGTTCAGCGCCGGGCCATCCAGTGTATCGGAGTAATCCGGCAGGATTGTTGTCTCCATTCCGAAGTCCGCGCATACTGTCCGCAGGTACCGGATGTCCGCTGGCGATACGAAACCGGGAAGGAGATTGATTCGATCGTGAGTAGGCGATTCCACGGTCACGTGGTCGACCACTGCCTTGACAGCACCATGGAACCCTTCCATGTGGCTCCCTGCGTAGCTGGGCGTCGCCACCTGCACCAGTGTCGGCATATCCGGTGAACCGAACTCGGCACGGTATTCCTGCAGGATCATGGGAACGTTGTCGCCAATGGTCTCGGTCAGGCAGGTGGTGGCGATCCCCACGAGGCGGGGGTGATAGGTCTCGCAGACGTTGCGCAGTCCTTGCTTCAGATTAGCCGCCCCACCATAGACGGCATGCTTTTCTCCCAGCGAAGAAGAGGCGATATCGATCGGTTCGTTATAATGGGAGATGATATAGCGCCGCATATAGGTGGCGCACCCTTGGGAACCGTGAAGGAACGGGACACAACCTGCGATGCCGCGAAAGGCGATGGAAGCGCCCATGGGCGTGCACAGCTTGCAGGCATTGGTGGTCGAAACGGACGCGAGCGGTGCGTTCATGGCAAATCCTCCCGGTTACGACGGGGCACGAACTGCCACACCGGACTCGTGACCGAACCGTACACCTCACGGGCGAAGTTGAGCATTCCGGCGAACCCGGCCAACATCTCCTTGCGTTCGTGATTGTGATCGCAGAAAGCGACTCCGAGTTTGTAGGCGATGGGACGCTCCTTGACCCCGCCGACAAAGATGTCCACATCCTTTTCCCTGATGAAACCGGATAACTCGAGCGGGTTGGAATCGTCGACGATGATCGTTCCTTCATCGGTGATTTGCGCCAGTTCCTCGTAATCCTCGGTGGTACCGGTCTGGGATCCGACCAGGAC
>JAUVWB010000361.1 GCA_030604345.1 Desulfofustis sp.
CCGCGCGTCACCAACCCCTCTGTTTTTTTGCCGCTGCTCAAGGCCAGCGCATACGTAGCTTCAACCTGCCGGGTAACGAGATGAACTCCCTTGGAAAAGCCGGTTGTATCCTTGTGCAGCCGGGCTCCCGGCAGCAAGGTATTGATACCGGGTAAAAAAGGGCCGGCGGCGTTGATCACCAGATGGGCATGGACGGTAAATTCACCGCCGTTCAATTCGTCCCGACAGACAATTCCGGCAATACGGTTCTCTTCCTGCACAAATGAAAGCATGCGGACATGGTTGGCAATGACCGCCTGGTTCGCCACCGCCGTCTTGAGAAAGGCCAGCGTCATCCGTTCCGAGTTGTTCATATGCACTTCAAACAGCGTGTGCGCCCCGTCCAAACCGTCAATGGTCTGCAGCGCTGGGACCAGTCCCAGTACCTGTTGACGCGAAAAGAACCGGCCGGCGGGGATTCGTTTGCCTTGATCACCGACCAATGAGTTTAAACCGCTACAGAGCAGCCGGTACATGGTCATGCCGGCAATCAGGGCCGCCTTTCCCTTCATCAGGCTGCCACTGATGGTGGGTATCAGGAAGGGAACGGTGGTTGTGGCATGCGGCGCAATGACCTGGAAAAACGTGCGTTCTCGCGCCGATTCACGGACCTTGCACAATTGCAGCTTCTGCAGATACCTGATGCCCCCGTGCAACAATTTCGAAGAGGCCGAAGAGGTGCTCATGCCGAAATCGCTTTTTTCCACCAAAGCGACCCGCAACCCGCGTAGGGCTGCGTCATGGGCCACACAGGCGCCGGTAATGCCGCCGCCGATTATGACGGCATCGAACACCGTCGCCTGCAGGGCCAGACAATCTCGTTTCATAGATTCACATTCATCTCATCAAATCACCGGGAAAAGGGCGGAAAGCCGGCCGAGGAAACGGCCGAGCAACCACCCGGAAACATTCTTTCCAATCAAAAATGTGGTTCATCCGACTCAAGCGTACGTCTCTACAACCGGGGAGGCGGAGGGTATCGCTGGAAAACGCCTCGCGGAGGCCCGTCGGCGCGCCACAGCAGGCCATGGATGGCCTGTCTGTCAGCCGTGGCGTGACGGTAAGGAGCCGAAGAGCAGCGTTTGGAAGCGATGCCCTTCGCCTGGTTCTTTGCCGGTAACTCAAACAAGTACGCTCAATCCGGATGAACCAAAAATGTTCACTGTAAAGCCTTTTTGAAATTTCTCAAGCTCTTCCACCGGACCCGCAGTCGAGGCCCTTGACAAAGCCAGACGATATTAATATTGTATAATATTATTTTCTATAAAATCAAACTCGCTCGCAGACGCCCAGTCGCTACCATGGGCTGTATGTAACATCCCTGCAGCGGCCATTGTCTGAAACAAATTCTTCACGATCAGGCCCGCCCAACCACGGCAGCCGTAACATTCGACAATTCCAAAACTAACCACGATCAATCTCGGTGAGGCATACCCATGTGCGGAATAGCAGGAGAGTTTCGTTTCGATGACGAACCGCCCTCGCTGGCGGCCACCGAAAAAATGATGACAGCCATGGTCCCCCGCGGTCCCGACGGTAGCGGTGCCGCGCTCTACCAGACCGGAGCCCTGGGCCATCGACGACTGAAAATTATCGACCTTTCGGAACAATCGCGGCAACCATTGAGTGATCCTTACCTCGGCCTCGACATGGTGTTCAACGGCTGTATCTACAACTATCGTGAGCTCAGGCGCGAGCTGAAACAGGCCGGCTACCGCTTTTTTTCCGAGGGCGACACCGAGGTGATTCTCAAGGCCTATCACGCCTGGGGAATCGATTGCCTGCAACGGCTCAACGGCATGTTCGCTTTTGCCATCCATGAACGGGACAGCGGCCGACTCATCCTGGCCCGCGACCGGCTCGGCATCAAACCGCTCTATCTCGATGCCCGCCCCCACCTGCTTCGCTTCGCCTCATCACTGCCGGCCCTGCTCACCGACCCGGAGGTCGACACCGGCATCAACCCCGTTGCCCTGCACCATTACCTGCATTGGCATGGTGTCGTCCCGGCGCCGCATACCATTGTAAACGGCATCAGCAAGCTGCCGCCGGCAACCGTGCGCATCTATCACCCGGACGGGACGGCCAAGGATCACTGCTACTGGCAGTTGTCCATGGCACCCGAGAGTGAACACCGCTCCCTGACGGAAGACCAATGGACGGAACGGGTTCTTGAGCGGTTACGTCTCTCAGTCAAAAGGCGGATGGTCGCCGACGTCCCGGTCGGCGTGCTGCTCTCCGGCGGAGTCGACTCCAGTCTGCTCGTCGGTCTGCTCGCCGAAGAGGGCCAGGACGATCTCAACACCTTTTCGGTCGGTTTCGAATCGGCCGGCGGCGAGAGCGGCGACGAGTTTCATTACTCCGATCTAATCGCCAGACAATTCGCTACCAACCATCACAAGATTTTCGTCGAATCGGCACGTCTGCTGGAACATCTGCCCGGCTGTATCGCGGCCATGTCCGAACCGATGGTCAGCTACGACACCATTGGCTTTTACCTCCTATCCCAGG
>JAUVWB010000074.1 GCA_030604345.1 Desulfofustis sp.
ATGCAGACCGTCCAGATGGCCCTTTATTCGCCCAAGCCCCGGGCCACCCTCTTGACAGAGCTGATCGGTTGCAGGTTGATATCGATGCCGTTACCCACCTGAGGCCCGACGACGATCTTGTACATGTTCAGGTTCGGTACGGTCTGAATGACGCCGCGGGGGGTGATGACCGCGTATGAGGTGCCGTTGTTGCCGCCATTGGCGGCCGAATGATGCGCCTCCAGGGCGATGGCCATCAGGTCCATGGTCGGTCCACCCTGGCCGATCCGGGTCGGCATCGGAAAGAGGTCGTCCCGATTCTGGAAACGATCGTTGACCAGGGTCCCGTCGATGTGCAACCGGTTCAGCGTCTTGGCGATGGCGGCCCGGGCATGATTGAGGATCTCCCGGTAATCGCCGAGCCCCTGCTCGCGGGCGGCGGTGAGGGCGGCAATCTCGGTGGCCCTGACGATCTCCATGCCGTAGTTGGTATCCATATCATCAATCCGTTGCGAGCGGGTGCAGAAAATCGTTACCGTTGGTGGCGGCCAGCTCTTTGATGTGGCTGAGCAGGGCGTTTCGTTCCTCCTTGAGTTTTTTGCCTTCCGCGGTGTGTTTGAGCTTCATCGGTTGGATGAATTCGTCGATCAATTCGATGTCGATGGGTGCCGATTCGAACTTGCGCTCAGCCTCCTTGATCTCTTCCGGAGTCGGTAGAATGATGCCGTACAGCTGATACGGCGTATGCACCAGGGAGTGACCGCGATTATAATAGGCGGCTGCGAATCCGCCGTCCACATTGATGGCGACGCCGTCATCGCTGGCCATGTGCTTGCCTTTCAGGTAGTTGACCGGGGTGTGGCCGTAGACGACGCGCTTGACTCCGAATTCACTCAACAGCTTCTTTTTGAAAACAGCAGAGCTCAGGTTCTGTTGCCAGTAGAGGGTCTTTTCGGTGTGTGTTTCCTTGTCCAGCAGGAAATAACGCTCGAAGGTCTTCATGGCATGTTTGCCGAAAAACGGAGAGCGGGGCCCGCACCAGAGATAGAAAAACAGCGCCTGGTCCTTGGGGGCCTGGGGGTTCCCCTCCAGATAATTGCGGCCGACCCGACTGATGGTCGCCTGGATGAAATCAAGCAGATCACGGCCTTTGCGGCCGAGAAACTCCTCGAAGTCCCCATCGCTGGTGGAGGGGACCAGGGCATGGATGTTGAGGATATTGTTGTAGGTGGAGTAGGTCTTACCCACGGTAAACAGATAGCCGAGCAGACGCTTCAATTTCCGGTTGGTGCGGAACTGTTCGGTCAGATCGTCGATGACTTCCTGTTCTTCGTCGGTAAGCCGATGCGGGGCGTCGAGATCAAGCGTCGGGAAAAAGGTGTCATTCAGGCCCTGGGTGTCGCCGCGCTTGAGCAGGTCGGCCAGCTTATCGAGCCAGAGTCTCGAAGACATGTCGTATTCGGGGAAATCCCTGATGGTCTGTTCTTCCAGTTTGAATTGAATGATGGCCAGCGCCTTTTCCATGGCCCGACCTTTTTCGGTGCGTGCCTTGAACTTGCCGGTGACCCTGTCGGCCGGGTAGGTCCGCTCGGCAAAGGCGGCCAGTCGAGAGGCGTCGAAATGCATCCGTTCCATGAATTCGAAATGATCGTACCGGCAGGTGATGCGGATTGCCTCGGCGATCAGTGAACGGTTGCCCGAAGCCGCGCCCATCCAGAGAATATCATGGTTGCCCAGGACGTAGTCGACGATGCGCCGATATGGAGCGGACGACAGAAAGCGGATGATCTTGTCCGGCTGGGGCCCCCGGTCGAAGACATCCCCCAACACCTGGATGCGATCGAGCAGGACGTTGCGGATGGCAAAACAGAGATGATGGATGAGCCTGATCGAGATAACCTCCTCCTCGAAGATCGGGTCGGGCACCGGCAGACCGGCCAGCAGTCGGCCGATGGTCTCCTGGAATTCCGGCATGGTGATATCTTCCACCCGGTACCGGACGTTGGTCATCTTGTATTTGAGGATCTCGACCAGGCAGAGGATGACATCCTGCTTGTCCATGGCGCTCTCGGGATCCTCGATATAGTATTGTTTGCGGATGATTCGGGCCAGATATTGTATTTTGTCGGGAGTGAAGGTGTTGGGCAGTGCCTCCCGGCACGTCTGGTAGAGGACGCCGAAACGACCGCGCAGGATCGACTTGAAACGGTCACCCTCCCCGTGTAGATCGCTGATCCACAAGGTGGTGGGAATGTTGGAGTTGAGCTCGGCATCCAGTTGCAGGAGCCGCTGGATCAACTCATCCAGATTGCGAGCTTTAATCAATTCGTGATACGGCGAACCCTCCGGTCCGACCGGCTGCTTGAGCGTCGATCCCATGGCTGTCCGTGCGTGCTGATTCCGAGTCCTCATGTACCCCGAACGGGATGATTGATAAAATTCTAGCATGGGACCCTGCTACAAGCAACCTTCTTCGTTTTGTCTACTCTTTTTCACCTGAACAACGCTTGCGTCGGTGTGGCGAGTGTGGCACGGTGAGCTGCTGCAAGGTTTTCCAGGGAACGCTCGGAACAATCGGTCACCACGTGATGGATTGTTGCCCCAGCGACGGCGCGCATCTCACACGTCAGCGGTTCCGGCGGGAATATGCGAGTAGAGAGGAGAAATGAACGATCCCGAATACCGGACATGGAGCCAATGGTTTGCGGCTCGCTATTGGGTCGGCTACCTGCCGAGTTCGGCCGGGGGGCGGATTCGTTGCGCCAGGCCGATTGATCTCGAACAGGCAACGAAGGTGCTGATCTGCGTAACGGGACGGACTGAGTTTCTTGAAAAATATCTGGAGACCGCGTATGACCTGCAGAACTCCGGCTATTCGTTGGTAATCTACGACCAGAGCGGTCAAGGCGGATCAGACCGATTGCTGGCCGACCGGGAAAAGGGGCATATCGACGATTTTTCCCTCTATGTCCGGGACCTGCGCACGGTTATCGACATCGTTGCCGGTTCGGGGAAGAAACGGCAGCTGGTGTTGCTGGGTCATTCCTTGGGGGGGGCCATTGCTTCACTTGCCTTGGCCGAGGACCCGCACCTCGCCGACGGACTGGTTTTGACGGCACCGATGCTGCACATCAATACCGGTCCCTGGTTGCCGCCCCTGCTGGTGGAGATGGTAGTCCGTATGATCTGCCGGCTGGGAGGAGGTGAACGCTATGCCTGGGGAACGGGGCCTTTTGCCGCCGACCTATCGTTTCGTGACAACCCGCTGACCGGTGATGCACGGCGCTATGCCCGTATGCAACGGTTGATGGCTGCCGATAATCGTCGCCTGGCCTTGGGCGGGCCAACTTTTGGCTGGCTTCGGGCCGCGTATGAGGCCATGCGGCGGACCCGCCGGGCTGCCGCCGCTATCACCTGTCCGGTTCTGTTATTGATGGGGCTGGCCGATCGCGTGGTGGGCTTGCCGGAGGTGGAAGCTTTCCACCGCGACTTGCCTGATGGCCGACTGGTTCGCTATGCCGGGGGCAGACATGAATTGCTGCTGGAGCAGGACCCTGTGCGAAACCGTGTTCTGGAGGATCTTGTTCTATTTCTGGGGTCCCTCTGAGCCCTCCCACGGTGTCTTCCCGCAGTATCCGCGGTTATGGCCGCGGCCTGGCTGCCCGTGTGGCGGGATGGCTGGAAAAATGAAGCTTGACAGCGCTCCTTCCTTCTGTTACTTGCTTTTTTCAGAGAGTCATACCATTCCCTGAACGGACGTTAACGCATGTCCCACGCAATCACCGCAACTGCACCGCACCTGACCGTTACGACCGGCACTCTGAACGCCGGTCTCCTCGGACTGGTTGGTGTGCTCGTGCTTGTGGTGATTGTGTCGGTGTGCCCGGCGCCGTAAGGGATAGCGATCATCAGTATCGACCCCCGTCGGCGCCGGCCGGCGGGGGTTTTTTGTTGCTCCCGCCCCGTCTCCGACACAGAACTCATCGAGACAGGAGGAGGAACATGGGACATCTCACCGGCGCGCAGCTTACCATCAGACTGCTGGCCAAGCAGGGCATCACCACCATAACCGGGATACCGGGCGGCTCGATTCTGCCGCTCTACGACGCGTTGTACCGAGAAAATACGATCAAGCACGTGTTGGCCCGGCACGAGCAGGGGGCCGGTTTCATCGCCCAGGGCATGGCCCGTTCCAGCGGCCGGCCGGCGGTCTGCTTCGCCACTTCGGGGCCGGGAGCCACCAATATCGTCACCGCCATGGCCGATGCCTATCTCGATTCCATCCCGGTGATCTTCATCACCGGTCAGGTGCCGTTGTCGATGATCGGCACCGACGCCTTTCAGGAGGTAGACGTCTACGGCTTGAGCATCCCCATCACCAAACACAACTATCTGGTGCGCTCGGCCGCAGAACTGCTCGAGGTGATCCCCGAGGCGTTTCAATTGGCGGTGACCGGTCGACCGGGACCGATCCTCATCGATATCCCCAAAGACGTGCAGAACGAGTTGATCCGTTGCGACGATCCGCTGCCCGGCCCTCTGGCGCCGCCGGCACAACCGCCGTTTGCCCAGGCGCAGTTGGACCGGGCGGTGGCCATGATCGAAGGGGCCAGACAGCCGGTGCTCTACCTCGGGGGCGGCGTCATCCATGCCGGTGCCGGAGAACTGGCCCGCGCCTTTGCCGAAAAAGCGGGGTTGCCGACCACCATGACCTTGCTCGGCCTTGGGGTCATTCCCCCGGAACACCCCCTCTATCTGGGCATGCTCGGGATGCATGCGGCCCGGGCCACCAACCTGGCGATCAACGAATGCGATCTGCTGATCGGCGTCGGCGTCCGTTTCGACGATCGGGCCACCGGCAAGATCGCCGAGTTCTGCCCCCAGGCCAAGATCATCCACATCGATATCGATCCGTGCGAGATCAGCAAGTTGAAACCGTCCAACCTCGCTTTTGTCGGCGATGTCAAGACCTCGCTGCAGGCGTTACTGCCGTTGATCACCCCCAACCCTCGCCGGCAGTGGCTGCGCAAAGTGACCATGCTGCGCTCCCGGTATCCGCTCTTTTGTTCGGAACAGCTCGATTTCAATCGACCCTACGGCATCATCCTGCGGATTGCCGAGATCATCGGTGACGAAGCCATCGTCACCACCGACGTGGGCAAGCACCAGATGTGGACGGCGCAAATCTATCCGTTCAGCCGTCCCCGCCAGCTGCTCACTTCCGGTGGGTTGGGAACCATGGGATTCGGCCTGCCGGCGGCCATCGGTGCGGCATTGGAGCATCCGGACCGGCCGGTGGTCTGTTTCACCGGTGACGGCAGCATCCTGATGAACATCCAGGAGTTGGCCACGGTGGTGGAACAGCGGGCCAACGTGAAAATCATTCTGCTCAACAATCGCTCACTGGGCCTGGTCCGTCAGCAACAGCGGCTCTTTTACGGCGGCAATCTGATGGCCTCGGTGTTCGAGCACAACGTCGATTACCCGACCATTGCCCGCGGCTTCGGCCTCGAGTCATACGCTGTGGAGGACCCGGCGGAGCTGGACTCGGTCCTGCTGACCGCACTGCATCAGCCCGGACCCTGTCTGATCAATATCCCGATCGGCATGGACGAGGACGTTTACCCGATGGTCCCTCCGGGGGCCGCCAACTCAACGATGATAGGAGACCCCCATGTACCTGAATGCGCCTGACACGGAGCCGGCGGCAACGGCAACGGTAACCGTCCTGGAACTACTGGTGAAGAATCATCCGGGGGTGATGACCCATGTCTGCAGCCTGTTTTCTCGACGGGCCTACAACCTAGAAGGCATAGCCGTCCTGCCGGTGGGTGATGGCGCCATGAGCCGAATCTGGCTCAAGGTGGTGGAGGAGACCCGCCTGGAGCAGATCGTCAAACAGGTGGAGAAGTTGCACGACGTCAAGCGTGTCACCCGGCATGGCAACAGTCATCCGGTCTTCACCGGCATGGCCGAGCACTTTCAACCCTGAACCAGCATCGCCCGAGGTGGAACCTTCAGTTTCGGCTCCGCTTCGGGCGCACGTTGTAGATGACAGTCACCATCAGCGCGGTGGCGGCCCCTATCTGGATCAAGACCGTCGAGGGCATGATCAGGAAAAACGCCATAACCAATAGCAGGAAACGGGCGGGCATACCGATGTGATTCTCCATGTGGCCTTGCAGCGCGCAGGTGAAGGCGTACATGCCGAGCAGGGCGAAGAAGCTGACGCTCAGGATGGCCGGCCAGCTGCCGCCAAGGATCGGCGTGTAGGCGAAGAGCAGGGGCACGAGATAGAGTCCCTTGGCAATTTTCCAGGATTGCAGGCCGGTGGACATGGGCGGCGTACCGGCGATGGCGGCACCGGTAAAGGCGGCCAGGCAGACCGGCGGGGTGACGTTGGAGTCTTGGCTCAGCCAGAAGATGATCATATGCGCCGAGAGGGTGGCGAACATGCTCGTCTGCGGCGACAGCGCCATCTCCCGGACAGTGCCCAGCAGATCGTGGGGAACGGCGGCGAGGATATGGCGGGCCTGGTCGAGGTCCAGCTGCTGGTTGAGAAGATGCAGTTGGTCTGGAATGGCGATCATCAGTACTGCTTTGGCCTCTTCGGACAAGGCACCGGCAGCAATGATCTCGACGATCTTCGCATCGGCGATGAGGTTGTACAAGGCCGGAGCGGAGAGCGTGCCGAGTACGATATAGGCGGCGGTGACCGGCAGACCCATGCCGAGTACCAGCGAGGCCAGCGCGATCAGCGTGATGGCGATGATCAGGCTGTCACCAGACCAGTTGGTGATCATCAACGAAAAGGTGTTGCCGATGCCGGTGGTAGCGATGACATTGACCACCAGACCGACGCTGCAGAGCAGGACGGCGGTCATCACCATATTACGCGCGCCGAGTGCCAGGGCTTCGGCGATGGCGCGAAATCCCATGCGGTTCGGGGTCAGCCATGACGAAATGATCACTGCGACGATGCTGATGCCGGCTGCATAGGTCGGCGTATAACCATAGATCAGCAAGCCGATCAGCACCGAGATCGGCAGTAGAAACGGCAGACCGCCGGTCTTGATCACCTCCAGCACTTTCAGGTCCTCGTCGTCAGCGGCCTTGAGGCCGATCCGTTTGGCCTCTACCCGCACGAAAAAGC
>JAUVWB010000036.1 GCA_030604345.1 Desulfofustis sp.
CGGCTCTTCGACCCCGACCACCCGCCAGAAGTCGAGGTGATCCCCCAGGGAGATCGTATCCACGTGGCGGCGCCCGCGGGACAGGCCGGGCCCGCCGAGGATCTCGTCGACGAAGCCGCGCATCTGCCAGAGGAAGGTGCCGAAGTACCAGCCGTTGTCGCCGCCGATCCGCTTGACCACGTTCCAGGCCAGCTCCGGGCTCCCATCAAGATTGACGGAAAAGATGTCGCGGTACACCGGCGTCTCCGCTTGCGCCGAGCCGTCGGCCCAACCGGGCAGCTGAGTGGAGCCGGCATCGTAGCAGCTCGACACCACCTGCTTGCGATACACCTCCTGCAGCGCGGCGACCAGGGCCTCCCGGCAGGTGAGCAGGTACTGGGGCATGATCTCGCGGATGCGCGTGTCGCGGCACAGCACCTCGTTGCGCATCCGCTCGATGAGCGGCCGGATGAGGGCGACGGAGACCGGGGTGACCAGGTTCATCCACCAGATGGAGATGCGATGGATGCGCAACGGCAGCACCAGCACGAGGCGGCGCGGCAGGCCCGCCTCGTCGGCGTAGAGATGAAACAGCTCCCGCCAGGTCAGTATATCGGGTCCGCCGATCTCGTAAACCTCCCCACGGGTCTCCGGATGATCGAGGCAGCCGGCCAGGTATTGGATGACGTTGGTGATGGCGATCGGCTGGCAGCGGGTATCCATCCAGCGCGGCGCGAACATGACCCGCAGATAGCCACAGAAGGCGCGAATCATCTCAAACGACGCGCCGCCCGCCCCGAGCACCAGCGGGGCGCGCAGCTGGGTCACCGTGGCGCCGCCCAGCCCAAGGATTTCGCCGACCTCGTAGCGGGCCTGCAGCTGCCGGGAAAGGTGCGCCGGATTGCCCAGCCCGGTGAAGTGGATGATCCACTCCACCCCGGCCTCTCGAGCCGCCCGGACCGTGGAGTAGGCGATGCGCCGATCCAGCGTGGCGTAATCCTCCTGGCCGGGTCGGATCGAGTGAATCAGATAAAACGCGATCCGGCATCCCTGCATGGCCGCGGCCAGGGCGGCCGTATCGAGCGCATCCGCCGCCACGATCTCCAGGTTCGGGTGAGTGCCCCAGGACCGTGCGGCGATCTTGCGGTCCGAACGCCCCACCGCGCGCACCCGCCACCCCCGCTCGAGCAGCAGCGGCACGAGCCGCCCGCCCACATAGCCGGTGGCCCCCAAAACCAGGATCGGTTCATCCGTGCGTGTCATGGATCGTTTGCACCTCTTGCGCCAGTGATGTGTTGCCACCCGTTATTCAATCCGTGAAACAGATGCCATGCTCCTTCATCATACCCTGCCGAAACGGATCACCGCCCCAGTTTTCTTCACAGCATCATTTCTTCAACGTCTTCCCGTCCCGCCACGGTTTTCCCGTGCGTTGACCAAGTGACCAGTAGTCAACCATCATGAAATCGAAGAGGATCGGGTCGATTTTGGTCAAATCCGGTTTGCCTTCTGTCAGGCAGGTTTCGTCGATATAGGTGTTCACCAGTTCGCCGATGAAGATTTCGTGCAGGCCGATGGTGACCGTCTGGTAGAGCTTCAACTCCATGGAGACCGGACAATCGGCTATGAGCGGCGCATGCGCAAGGCTCCCTCGTTCAACGGCAAACAGGGTGCTCTTGTCGACCTTCTCGCCGGAGACCAGGCCCACGTAATCGGTGGTGGTGAGCATCGCCTGGGACGGAATGTTGATGCTGAACTCCTGATGTTGGCGAATGCCCTTGTTCGTATGATGCGATGCGTGAAGGCCGATGGAGAGATATTGGGGTACCTCGCCATAGGCGTGATTCATGATACCGACGTGAGCAATGGTGAGCCAGTTCGGTTTTCCATCAACATCCGCGCCGACAATGGTCGTGAGCGAGGGGTACAGGGCGTTTTTCTGGCCGAGGGCTTTTCGTTTCATGGGTGGCTCCTTTTTAGATTAGTTGTGCATACAAATAACACTGACGAGAACCGCGATTACTCCTGCTGCAATTTCTTGCTGGCTTCAAGACAGAGACGGGTCAACGCGTCGCCGTTTTTTCTGCCCAGCACGTTGCTGTATCGTTCGTAGAGGCTTTTCCAGGCCGCCTGTAGGTGTTCCTGGAGCTGCAGGCCTTTTTCGGTGGGATGGATCAGGGTCAACCGCCCCTGGCCTTCCTTGCGCAACAGCTGTCTCTTGACGAGGGCGTCGATGAAGCGGGAAACGGTGGACGGCGCCATGTTCATCCGCTGCGCAAGCTCCTTTTGCGAAATGCCCGGAGATTCGGCGGCGAGCATGAGCAGGAAGGCATAGGACGGCGTCATGCCGATACCGGCAAACGCTTCTTCTCCCATTCGTGTCACATCCCGGGCAAGCGAGTTGGCGGTAAAGAAAAGACAACACTCAAGCGGGTTGGTCGTCGTGTCTGGCATGGCATCACCTTGTTTGTACATACAACTAATCGATCCAAGAGCACGCGTCAAGTGATGTGTGCTCTTTGAGAAAAAGCTGAACGGCTCAGGAGACGCCCGCGCGACCGTAGCTGTTTTTCATGCTGTCCAAACTCGCTCGGATTGTACGTTGCGACCGTGAAGTAAGGTGTGAAAACCCTTCAGGAAATGGGAAAACGACACGAAAACCGAAAAACAGCACAACACAATAACCTAAAAACAGTTCATCCGAACGGGATGAATGAGGTCGCACGTTCCCAGAGTGAAAAACCTACCGGAACACTTCTCTGTATTTTGCCTCGATGGCACGGATTTCCGTGTCTGTTAACGTATCGAACTCTTTTGCCCGGCCTCGCTTTGAGAGCTTCCCGGCATGTTGAGATAAAAAGCGGATGAGGAGGTCAACGAGCCGATCCGGCATATCGATATAGTTTTTTATAAACTGGTTGAGCAGATCGTATTTCCTGAGATACGCAACCTCTTCCGGCAGGGTTTGCGAGACGGTTTCCTCAACACACTCGAAGAAGAATTCTGCTTGTTTCGTCGCATCAAAAAAGCGGTACAGGTCGCGTGTGTCGTTGAGCACTTCAACATTGTTTTTCTCAGTCGGCCGCCATTCAATCAAGTTGAGTCGGGGCCTTGAGTAATGTTCCAGCGTTTTTCGATATTCATCAATACGTTCGAGAATAACGGCGGATACGGGAAATATGAGGCCTCTGGGAACAAAGCCTTTCTCGGCCAGAATGTGGTGAAACAGGTAGCGGTGAATTCGGCCATTGCCATCTTCAAAGGGGTGAATGAACACAAAACCAAAGGCGATGATCGTGGCCATGAGGACGCCATCAAAGGTATCCGCACGAAGAAGCTCGTAAGTGTCAATGAGTCCGGCCAAGAGCGTTTCCAGATCATCTGGACGCGCCGATATATGATCTGGCATAGGCATGCCGGATATGCGATCATGTTCGCCGACAAAGCCGCCCTCCTTGCGTAATCCCGGTTCAATGAAACGGCTATCAGTTATGACCTGCTTCTGCAAATACACCAACTCCTCGATACTGAGCCTGCGACTTCCTGCCTCACCAATAATACGACCCCATCGCTCAATTCGGCTATGCGGAGGAGTTTCTCCTTCAATGGTGTATGACGCCTTGGAATCTTTCAGCAAGAGGAAGGCGGCTGCCCGGCTTAAGAGATCGGGATGGGTGTGGCCGATGGTTTGAATGGCTGTTTCGGAAAGCTTCTTGCCCACAAACCGTTCGAGTTTATCCGTCCTTCTGATCAGCGGGCAAAAATTCCTGGTACCTGGCAGGTTGTTCCGAATGCGATGGCGTTTTGATACAAGGTGTTTGCCCTCAAACTGCAGTTTACTGTTGATGAGCGGAACGAAGTTCCCTGTGGTGGCATCTTCAAGGTCGAGTTGTTCATCGCGCAGCCACTCCCACAAAAACCATAATTTTCGGCTATAGCTGCCGGTTGGTTCAGATCGGACTATAGATTCAATGTCTGCCGCTTCAACCACCTTGAACAAGGCATTGAGGACCGCTAAATCAATGCCTTCATATTTCAGAGCAAAGGTAAGATGGCCAGAAAGCGTATCGTCTGGCCTATGTCGTGGCGTAAACACACACCACCGGCCATCGACGTATTTTTTATGCCTTGTTCCTATGATACAAAGGTGATCGGGAGCGGGGACTTGGAGCGTATGTGCTGCAATAAGTGCAGCGTAACCAGCCAGCGAGGAACCTTTTTCCGGGCAGGTAAAGTCCTGAAAAACGATTCCAGAGGGTGAAATTTGATTATAAATGGCCACTTTTGTGAATTCCTTTGTTGGTTGTTCGATTCATTGTGGCATGAAAAACGATATTTGGCCATGAATAATAGTTCTAAAAATGACATTTCGTGAAAAAGAGTTACGCGTGGCGCTCAGATAACGACCCGCCAGCACCTGCTGTGCCGCTTCCCGGTTGTGAGAAGACTAAGATAAACGTGCCTGCCTCTGTCAGTGTTTCCTTCTATAATAAAGGCAAATTCGTGCAGATGGCCTATTCTGCTCCATTCGCTCACTCAATAGTCCGCAAAGTTTTTCTGGTTCTGGACCCTGAGTTCCCGGAAAAGTGGAACGATGAATGTGAGTTAGTAACTTTTTTTGAAGCGCTGATTGCGGTGCCATTTGAAATTTTCATGAGCTGGCCAATAAGTGCTGTCCGATGGACGAAAAATTGGCCGGTCTGACAGAGCAAGAATGTGACCCGGAAGGTTCGCATCATGTTTGACGCTCGGTGAAACCAGAACCTCATATTCCTTGCCCACGGCCATCAATCCCACGTCAAAACTCCAGTGACAGAGCTTGCATAATGCCATCCCATTAGTTGGCCTGTCATCGCGGCTCTTTGCCCACGGCACAATGTGCGCTGCGTCGACAATAGAATGATTTTCCTCCGTGATGATTCTTATCCCACAAAGCGCACATCGGTGATCGTAGAGCCGGACGATAGCTTTGCGGAAGCCTTGGTCGCGAGCCTTATTGTGCAGTGCTGGTGGTGTCTGTTCTGAAGTGGTTGGCGGTGGCACTATGGTCTTGGGAGCAAGAAGTTCGTTTGAATATTCAGAGGATTGATAATTCAAAACGGCCTGCTCCTCCAATCGTGGCCGTATCTCGGCAGAGAAGTATGTCTGAATCAGCGTTGATCGCAGCTTTTCTCGTGATGCAGGCATTTGCAGCAAGGGAAACAAATCATCGTTCAGTATCGCTCCGTAAAAGATTTTCCTCAATTGTTTGATAGATTTAATCGGTTGTATGGGCTCGATATCAGTATCGGCCCGATGCCTCAAGTGCCAGAAACCTTCGGATTTCAAATAATAGAAGGGATAGGCCATGCTTGCCTGGCGGGACATCGGCGGAAGCAAAGCGATATAGCCATTCCAGGTTTCTGTCAGCTCAATGCTTGGTTCAATAAAGTTGCTGGTGATTGTCCCATCTGCGATGTGATCAATTACCGCAAGAAGGAGAAACGGTTTGTAAGGTGACCTGAATGTAGTTGAATCGGTCCAGCTTTTCCGGTTCGAATCTACTCTGAGCTTGCTAAAGGCACGCAGATAATTATCAAGCATTCCGCACATGATTTCCCTGAGAGTTAAACTTGGATTGAGGTGATCATGAGAAGAGATCGACAAGCATCATAACAGTCCACCACGGGAGCATGGGGGTGAAGCCGATGACCTCCTCAGTCAAGTTATGGTGTCGCCGTACCATTTGGTTGCCTTTTTCTCGATCGGTTGGCGGAAGCTGCGCAACAAGTCAAAACAACGAATTATGACAGGGCAAAGGCAAATAAACGGTGCAAATGTACCACAAATAAATCTGTTAGGCACAAAAAAGGGTGCGTCAATTGAGGGAGTAGGGTGAAGCGGAAGACGAGAAAAAGAAAAAGGGGTTAAACGAATTGTTCCGTTTAACCCCTTTTTAATTTTGGTAGCGGGGGGAGGATTTGAACCTCCGACCTTCGGGTTATGAGCCCGACGAGCTACCGGACTGCTCCACCCCGCGTCACAATCTCGCACTATAGCATGGCCGGCGGATTAGTCAAGCTCTTTTGTGGGGCTTGTGTGGGATGGCCGGTGGACGAGGGATTCGAGGGTGGCGGTGATGTCTTGCGGGAGGCGGATCAGCTTGCCTTGGCGGGTGACGGCGGCGTGGATGGTGTAGCCGCGGGCGATCAGCGTGGGGCGGTCACGGCCTTCGTCCTGACGGAAGATGCGGTAGCTGAACTTGCAGGTGAACTTGGTGAGTTCGACGATGAGGGTTTCGATGGTCAGCAGGTCGTCGTAGAAGGCCGGTGATTTGTAGCGGACGAAGCACTCGGTGACCGGCAGGACGATGCCCAGTTTCTCGATATCCCGATAGGAGCAGACCAGCTCGCGCATCAACTCGGTGCGGGCCTGTTCGAAGTAGCGCAGGTAGTTGGCGTTGTAGACCACGCCGCCGGCGTCGGTGTCGCCGTAGAGAACGCGGCACTGGATGCGAAACGGGAAGGCGGGTGAGGGGGCGGGCTCAGCATCGTTCATGGGTGATTGGTCAGCAGGAGTTCGATCATCTGGTGGCCGGGGAGCAGCGGCAGAGGGGCACCGGGGTTGCCGGTAGCTGCACTCAGTTGCTCGTCGAAGGGACGGTTCGAGCCCGGTTCGGTTTCGCGTGAGTCGTAGAGGAGTGCGGGGACCGGGTCGGCGGTGTGGGTCTGGATGGCCAGCGGGGTGAAGTGGTCCATGGTGACGATGACCCGGAACGGCTCGCCGCGTTGGCGCAGCGTGGTGACGATGGGCGCGACGATCCTGGCGTCGAAGTCCTCGATGGCCTGGAGCTTGTGATCGAGGCGGCCCTGGTGGCCGGCCTCGTCCGGTGCTTCCAGGTGGACGAAGACGAAATCCTGCTGTTCGAGTGCTGTGAGTGCGGCCTGGGCCTTGCCCTCGTAGTTGGTATCGATGTAGCCGGTGGCGCCGGGGACTCTGGTGATGGTGAGGCCGGCGCAGACGCCGAGGCCGTTGAGCAGGTCGACCGCCGAGATCATCGTGCCGGTGATGTTGAACCGCTCTCGCAACGTCGGCATGGTCGGCGTCTTGCCCATACCCCACGGCCAGATGGCGGTGGCGGGCTGCTTGCCGTCGGCTCGACGCCGCTGGTTCACCGGGTGGTCGGCGAGGATCGTCTCTGCCTGGAGCATCAGCCGTTTCCAGGCGGGGATGGACAGGTAGGCCTGCCAGGAGTCGCTGACGTCCTTGCCGATGTAGTCGTGGGGCGGCACGGTGGTTGGCAGGGCGACGGCTTCCTTGACCACCAGCAGGTGGCGGTAGCTGATGCCGGCGTGGAAACGGAAGTGCTCGTTGCCGCAGGCCTGCTGCAGCGCCTCGATGAGCTGCGCCGCTTCTTCGTTGCTGATGTGGCCGGCGGAAAAGTCGACCATGGCGCGATTGTGGTCCGGGCCGGCGGTGGTGGTCACCAGGTTACAGCGGAAGGCGATCTCGTCCTCGGCCAGCGTGATGCCCATGCTCGCCGCTTCCAGCGGGGCGCGGCCGGTGTAATAGCGGGCCGGGTCATAGCCGAGCAGGGACATGTTGGCCACGTCGCTGCCCGGGTGAAAGCCGTCGGGGACGGTGGCGACGCGCAGCGGCGTGCCGCGGCGGCTCAGCGCGTCCATGGCCGGGGTGGCGGCGGCCTGCAAGGGGGTGCGGCCGCCCAGTTCGGCGATCGGCCGGTCGCCCATGCCGTCGCCGACGAGGATCAGGTATTTCATGGTTGCGTTCCGGGTCCCGGTCGATCAGTTCTCTTCTATGAGCACGCGGATCTTCACCGTCGGCTCGGTGCAGGCGGGCAGGGCGTCGATCTCCGCCACGGCGCTGGTCACGTCCGCCTCACGGGCCTCGTGCAGCTGCAGCACCACGTGCACCGGTTCGCCGGGGCGTTGCCCCTTCTGGATCACCGACTTGATGGAGATGTTGTGCTTGCCGAGGATACCGGAGATGGCCGACAAGGTGCCCGGCTGGTCGAGGACGGTGACCCGGAAGTAGAACGGGCAGGTCAGCTCGCCCATCGGGGTGATCGTCGGCTGGCCGAAGTGCTGCGGCAGGTAGGACAGGGCCGGGACGCGGTTGATCGAGCCGGCGATGATGTTGCGGCCGATATCAACCACGTCGGCGGCCACGGCGCTGCCGGTGGGCATCATGCCGGCGCCGTGCCCGTAGAGCAGGACGTCGCCGACGATGTCGCCGGTGAACTGGATGGCGTTGAAGGTGGAGTTGATGTTGGCCAGCATGTGGTTCTGCGGCACCATGGTCGGGTGTACCCGGGCCTCCACGTGGTCGCCGTGGTTGCGGCTGATGGCCAGCAGCTTGATGCGGTAGCCGAACTCGCGGGCGAAATCGATGTCGATCGGCTTGATGGTGCTGATCCCCTCCACTGAGATGTGGTCGAGATGCACGTGCTTGCCGTAGGCGATGGACATCAGGATGGCCAGCTTGTGGGCGGTGTCGATGCCCTCGATGTCGTAGGTCGGGTCGGCCTCGGCGTAACCGTGGCGCTGCGCTTCGGCCAGGACCTCCGCGAACGGGGTGCCGTGTTCGGTCATGGCGCTGAGGATATAGTTGGCCGTGCCGTTCATGATGCCGCGGATGCTCTGGATGCGGTTGGCCACCAGCCCTTCCTTGAGGGCCTTGATCACCGGGATGCCGCCGCCGACACTGGCCTCGAAGCCGACCTCGACGCCGCGGGCGGCGGCGGCCTCGAAGATCTCCTTGCCGTGGATGGAGAGCAGCGCCTTGTTGGCGGTGATCACGTGCTTGCCGGCCTCGATGGCCTTGAGTATGAAGGTCCGGGCCGGTTCGATGCCGCCGATCAGTTCGACGACGATATCGATGGTCGGGTCGGTGAAGATGTCGTTCGCATCGTTGGTCAGGACCGTGGCGCGGTATTCGGGCGGCAGCTCGGTGATCCGGATGTCGGCCACCCGGCTGAGGGTGATCGGCAGTCCCACTTTGCGGGAGAGTACGTCCTGCTGGTCGAGCAGCGTCTTGGCCAGGCCGCTGCCGACGGTGCCGAAACCGATGAGTCCTACGCGAATCGCATCTTTCATGGGTGATCTGATCTCGTTGTTTGATTGTTCCTGGGCGGTACGGCGGGAAGCGCAGCTCCCCTCCCGCGCTGCGGATGATCCGGGAAAAGTACCCATTTTCAGGGTGAAAGTCAAAGTAATCGGCGGATATTTTTCTGGCTCATGCCGGCCATTTCGGCTATAATCACACCTCGCTGCGCTGTGAGAGGCGCGGCCCGGAGCTTTTTTTTGGGAACCGCTCCGGGCACCGGGGACGGATCGGTTTGCCGGGGTCCGGATAACAGCATATCGTTTTTACCAGAGAAAGGAGAGAAGGCATGGGCATGAACATTTTGGCATTTGGTCCGAACGGCAGCGGCAAGGGAACCCAGGGTGCGATAGTCAAGGACAAGTATCATATCCCGCACATCGAGTCCGGCGCCATTTTCCGCGAGCACATCGGCGGCGGCACGGAGCTGGGCATGAAGGCCAAGGCCTATATCGATCGCGGCGACCTGGTGCCCGATGACATCACCGTTCCGATGATTCTCGAGCGGCTGAAGAAGGACGACTGCAAGGACGGCTGGCTGCTGGACGGCTTCCCCCGTTCCAAAGAGCAGGCGATCATCCTCGACAAGACCCTGAAAGACG
>JAUVWB010000198.1 GCA_030604345.1 Desulfofustis sp.
GGCAAACGAAGCGGCGAATGGCCAGGGGGACCAACTACCCGATCGCCGGGGTGGAGACACGATGGTTATCTGACGATACGATATATCAGTAAGTCGCTGTTGTCCATCGGTCGCTCCCGTGTCGCCGCTGGGTGAGCCGAGCCTCGCGGTTGTGTTTATTATCATCTGGTTTTCCTGTGAAAACGAACTTTTTCAGCAGACTGTCAATCCAGCGGAAGATGACCCTGATCAGTCTGGCGACCACCGGGATCGCTCTGCTGTTGTTGTTCAGTCTGGCGCTGGTGGTACACGTGCGACAACTCCGTGAGACCATGGCCGATCATCTGCTGTTTCTGGCGGCAGCCATTTCTCAGACTGGTTTTCCGGAAGACGGAAGACAACCACCGGAAACGGCGCAAAAATTGGTCGCGGCGCTGGAAGCGGACGAAGATGTCGAACTGGCGGCGCTTTACGATGCGCAAGCCAGGGTCGTCGCTGCCTACCAGCGAGGCGATGACGATGAACATACTTTGTGGCAGATGGCAGCGCAAAAGGCTGGCGCACGATTGTTTCTGGCCAACAACTCCTTCCACCTGCTCCTCTCCCAGAACATCCGGCAGGATGAAAAGGACCTCGGCAGGGTTGTCCTGGTATCGAGGCTGCCTCGCCTGGAAAAGCAGATGGTGTTGGCGGCGGTGGGCATGCTGTTTGGCATGGTCCTCTTCGTGGTCGTCAATCACCTGGCTGCCCGGCGATTGCAGCGCGCCATCTCCGAGCCGGTCGCCCGACTGGCCGCAACTGCCCGGCGTATCACAGACCTTGGCGATTATTCGATTCGAGTGGAGCAGGGGGGGAGGGATGAAATCGGGGGTTTGATCGATCATTTCAACTCCATGCTCGATGCCATTCAGGTTCGGGATCGCGAACTCCATCAACATCGTCACAACCTGGAATTGCTCGTGGAGGAGTGCACCGAGGAACTGCGTCGTCGCCGGGACGAAGCCTTGGCGGCGTCTCAGGCGAAAACGGAATTTCTGGCCAACATGAGCCATGAAATCCGCACCCCGATGAACGGGGTAATCGGCGTCCTGTCTTTACTCAAGGACTCTGCCTTGAGTGAGGAACACCATCGCCTGTTGGCAACGGCCGCTCGCTCGGCCGACTCGTTGTTACATGTTATCAACGACATCCTCGACTTCTCGAAAATCGACGCCGGCATGATCGAATTTGAATCGATCCCGTTCGATGTCGGTCAGTTGGTTGAGGAAGTGGCGTTGCTCTATGTGGATGCCGTGAATCTTCGTGACATCGACCTTTTCTGTCAGATCCCTCCCGACCTCGACGGTAAGATCCAGGGTGATCCCACCCGGCTGCGTCAGATCTTGACCAACCTGCTCAGCAATGCGGTGAAGTTCACCAAAGCCGGTCAGATCATCCTGCGCGTCGAATGCATAGAGGTCTCGGAGAGGAAACTCCTGCTCAGGTTTGTCGTCAAAGACAGCGGTATTGGTAGTCCGGAAAAGCAATTGCCGCGACTCTTTGAGAAATTCACCCAGGCCGATGGTTCGATTACTCGGCACTATGGCGGCACCGGTCTCGGCCTGAGCGTATGCAAACAACTCGTCGAGTTGCAGGGTGGTGATATCGGTGCCTATTCCCGGCTCGGCGAAGGAACCGAATTCTGGTTCATCATGCCGTTTACCACCAGTGATGGCCAGCCTGTCACCCGGTTGGTCAACGCGATACCGGATGAACTGATTCTGTTGGTGATCGGCAGCCAGGCCGCCCGAATCATCCTCGAGTCGTATCTGCTCGAGGCGGGGGCCCGTGTCGTCTGCTGCCGTGACCTGTCTGAGGCCCTGGCGCAACTGGGGGAGGCGGCACAGCACGGGCGAAGCTATGACACGATCATTCTCGATGAGGGTATTTATGATGAGTCGCATCCTCATCGGCTTCTCGAAAACAGTGGCACATCGGAGCAAAAGGCCAGGCCGCGACTCATCCTCTTGTGCCGTCGTACCGCATCCTTCTCCACCAGGCCTCCGGACGGAGTCTCCGCCATTGTTCATCAACCGATCCTCCGGTCCCAGTTGGTCGAGGCCCTGAACGGGACGACAGAGCAGCAGCAGATCGGCGCTGACGATTCGATTAGCGGTGAAAGACCAGTGCTGCCGGGCGGAACCATTTTGCTGGTTGACGATGAGCCGATCAACCGCATGGTGGTGAGTGCGATCCTCGAGCGATTCGGCCTGGTCGTCCATAGTGCCGCAAACGGACGTGAAGCCATAGAACGAGCCGCGGCTCATCGCTATCAGATCATCCTGATGGATATCCAGATGCCGGAGATGAGCGGTTACGAGGCCACTGAACGGATACGCAGCCGAGAACTGGCCGATGGGCGAGAGCCGACGGTCATCATCGCCATGACCGCCAACGCGCTGAAGAGCGCCAGGATGCGCTGTCTCCAGTCGGGAATGGACGATTTCATCTCCAAACCGATCAATCCGGAAATGCTGGCAGAGCGTCTACGCCCCTGGCTCGTCGACAACAACGCCACGGCGAGGCAACCAGTGGAAAAATCACAACACCAGGTGGATGAAGGGGAAAATAACCCGCTGTGGAGCCGCCGCGAGGCGCTCCAACTTGCCGGAGGAGACCCAGCCTTGTTAAGTGGATTGATCAAGCTTTTTCTGGAACGTCACAGCCTGCTCCTGGCTCGGGTGGAGCAGGCGATCATGGCCGAAGACCCGCGACAACTCGATGACGCCGCCCATGCTCTGAAGGGAGCCCTTAATCATTTCTGTGCAGTACGGGCCCACCGGGAGGCGCTGCTCCTGGAAATGCGCGGCAAGAGCGGGGATATGAGTGACTGTGCAGAGATCTTTTCTCGGCTGACGGCGGAAGTGGCCAGTCTCGTCGAGCACTTGGCCAGAGAGACCGCAGGAGCCAACGGCAACAGCGACCATCTGAACTGAGCCGGGGGCCGGTCAGCGGCCCTCCTCGACCACCACACAATTCCGTCCCCGTTGTTTGGCCCGATAGAGGGCTCGGTCGGCGGCCTTGGTCATCTCTTCGAAATCGTACATGTCTTGCCGCCAAGCGGCGACGCCGCAGCTGATGGTAACCTCGATGGCTTGCCGGCCGTGAATGACGGGGTGATCGGCGATCGATTGACGCAACCGTTCGGCCAGATGCTGTGTTTCGGTTACCGTGCTATGCGGGCAAATGACGAGAAACTCCTCGCCGCCGATGCGGCTGACCATGTCGTATCTTCGCGCCGATGAGATAAAGATCTCGGCCAGCTCCTGTAATACCCGGTCGCCCACATCGTGTCCCCAGTTGTCGTTGACCTTTTTGAAGTGGTCGATGTCGATCATGATGCAGCATAGCGGGCCCTGGTGCCGGCGCGCTTCAGCTGTTACTTCTTTGAGCCTTTCCAGGGCGTTGCGGCGGTTGGGCAGACCGGTCAACACATCGGTCAAGGCCAGTTCCTGCAAGGTGCGGTTAGCCTTCGCCAGCTGTTCGGCATAGTGATGGATGATCTCTCGGTCACGGATGATCGTCCGGTGCGAACGGACCAACCGTTCACCACTGCGGATTCTGGCTTCGAGCACCTTCGGCTTGAACGGTTTGACGATGTAGTCATCGGCCCCGGCAGCAAATGCCTGGAGCAGTTCATCGTCGGATTCACACCCGGTGAGCATGATGATATAGGTATGCCGGGTACGCTCATCGCCGCGCAGCAGTCGGCATAATTCGATGCCGTTGAGGCCGGGCATCCGCCAGTCGGTAATGACGATCTGCGGTTGGTGTCGCTCCGCCAACGCCAGTCCCTGAATGCCGTCGGCGGCATTGATAACCGTCTTGGTCGTGGTTTGCAGCAGGTGGCTGAGACTGAGAACGGTCATCGGGTCGTCGTCGATGATCAGGATGGTCAACGGGTCATCGTCGGCCGCCGAATGACGACTGCCCTGACTCATCTCTTGAGGAGCAGCTTCTGAGGCCGTGCGCGGGACGGATGTTTTGACCGAGGCAGTGTGCCGACACCACGCCTTCCAGTGCATTCGCATTTCGGTGGCGAGATGGATGCAGTCACTGGGCTGCAAACCGAGGTTCATCAGAGGCGACAAGCAGGTGGCCAGAGTGTCGAGTGGTTGTTCGGCCAGGAGAACCCGGGCCGCCCGTTCGGCATGACGGAGAATCTCGAGGTCTCTGGTGGAGGAGGAGTCCGGTGACGGGGCGTGGCTATCCGTCAGAAGGGCCTGTAGGGTGGTGGCAACACCACGAGGCAGGGGCC